>NZ_KV794153.1:0-876 GCF_001808665.1 Streptococcus sp. HMSC070B10
GGGCGGATGAGTACAATCAAGACGGAACGGGGTATAAAGAATACAATCACCTTCACGCCTTAAATAAACGTATTCTACAGTATGGGGTTTCTATCCAATCATTGGACAATAACCCTGCTCGTGATGTTGTCATTCCTAGAAAGATAACAAGAGATAAACAAGAAATTAAATACTTTCAAGATCAGGAACTTAAAAGCTTCCTCTCCTATCTCGATAACCTGGAGAATACCTTTGTCAATTTCTATGATACTGTGCTTTATAAAACGCTCCTAGCTACTGGACTGCGCATCCGTGAATGTCTGGCCCTGGAATGGTCTGATATTGATCTGCAGAACGGAACGATTGATATTAACAAAACACTCAACATTTTAAACCAGGTAAACGGTCCTAAGACAAAATCAAGCTATAGAGTTCTAGATATCGATCATAAAACAGTGCTCATGCTTCGCCTCTACCGAGCAAGACAAGCAGAAAACGGTAGAAACATTGGCTTAACCTATGAGAAAGTATTCTCTGATAGCTTTGACAACTATGTCAATACTCGAAAGGTTGATTATCGCCTACATAAGCACTTAAAAAACGCTAACTGTACTGATTTAGGCTTTCATGCTTTCCGCCACACTCACGCTAGTATCTTGCTTAATGCTGGCCTGCCATACAAGGAGATACAGACACGGCTTGGCCATGCAAAAATATCTGTAACTATGGACACTTACAGCCATTTATCAAAAGAGAACCAAAAAAGAGCAGTCTCATTCTTTGAAACTGCCCTAGAAAAAATAAAAAGTTCTTAAAAAAGTCCATAAAATTAAAACAGCGATACATAAAACCCTTATGTATCAACGATTATAGAATGATTTCGGTATAATTGACTAT
>NZ_KV794154.1:0-4846 GCF_001808665.1 Streptococcus sp. HMSC070B10
TGCCTAATACATGCAAGTAGAACGCTGAAGGAGGAGCTTGCTTCTCTGGATGAGTTGCGAACGGGTGAGTAACGCGTAGGTAACCTGCCTGGTAGCGGGGGATAACTATTGGAAACGATAGCTAATACCGCATAATAGTAGATGTTGCATGACATTTGCTTAAAAGGTGCAATTGCATCACTACCAGATGGACCTGCGTTGTATTAGCTAGTTGGTGGGGTAACGGCTCACCAAGGCGACGATACATAGCCGACCTGAGAGGGTGATCGGCCACACTGGGACTGAGACACGGCCCAGACTCCTACGGGAGGCAGCAGTAGGGAATCTTCGGCAATGGACGGAAGTCTGACCGAGCAACGCCGCGTGAGTGAAGAAGGTTTTCGGATCGTAAAGCTCTGTTGTAAGAGAAGAACGAGTGTGAGAGTGGAAAGTTCACACTGTGACGGTATCTTACCAGAAAGGGACGGCTAACTACGTGCCAGCAGCCGCGGTAATACGTAGGTCCCGAGCGTTGTCCGGATTTATTGGGCGTAAAGCGAGCGCAGGCGGTTAGATAAGTCTGAAGTTAAAGGCTGTGGCTTAACCATAGTACGCTTTGGAAACTGTTTAACTTGAGTGCAAGAGGGGAGAGTGGAATTCCATGTGTAGCGGTGAAATGCGTAGATATATGGAGGAACACCGGTGGCGAAAGCGGCTCTCTGGCTTGTAACTGACGCTGAGGCTCGAAAGCGTGGGGAGCAAACAGGATTAGATACCCTGGTAGTCCACGCCGTAAACGATGAGTGCTAGGTGTTAGACCCTTTCCGGGGTTTAGTGCCGCAGCTAACGCATTAAGCACTCCGCCTGGGGAGTACGACCGCAAGGTTGAAACTCAAAGGAATTGACGGGGGCCCGCACAAGCGGTGGAGCATGTGGTTTAATTCGAAGCAACGCGAAGAACCTTACCAGGTCTTGACATCCCTCTGACCGCTCTAGAGATAGAGTTTTCCTTCGGGACAGAGGTGACAGGTGGTGCATGGTTGTCGTCAGCTCGTGTCGTGAGATGTTGGGTTAAGTCCCGCAACGAGCGCAACCCCTATTGTTAGTTGCCATCATTTAGTTGGGCACTCTAGCGAGACTGCCGGTAATAAACCGGAGGAAGGTGGGGATGACGTCAAATCATCATGCCCCTTATGACCTGGGCTACACACGTGCTACAATGGCTGGTACAACGAGTCGCAAGCCGGTGACGGCAAGCTAATCTCTTAAAGCCAGTCTCAGTTCGGATTGTAGGCTGCAACTCGCCTACATGAAGTCGGAATCGCTAGTAATCGCGGATCAGCACGCCGCGGTGAATACGTTCCCGGGCCTTGTACACACCGCCCGTCACACCACGAGAGTTTGTAACACCCGAAGTCGGTGAGGTAACCTTTTAGGAGCCAGCCGCCTAAGGTGGGATAGATGATTGGGGTGAAGTCGTAACAAGGTAGCCGTATCGGAAGGTGCGGCTGGATCACCTCCTTTCTAAGGATAAGGAACTGCGCATTGGTCTTGTTTAGTCTTGAGAGGTCTTGTGGGGCCTTAGCTCAGCTGGGAGAGCGCCTGCTTTGCACGCAGGAGGTCAGCGGTTCGATCCCGCTAGGCTCCATTGGTGAGAGATCACCAAGTAATGCACATTGAAAATTGAATATCTATATCAAATAGTAACAAGAAAATAAACCGAAAACGCTGTAGTATTAATAAGAGTTTATGACTGAAAGGTCAAAAAATAAGGTTAAGTTAATAAGGGCGCACGGTGGATGCCTTGGCACTAGGAGCCGAAGAAGGACGTGACAAACGACGATATGCCTTGGGTAGCTGTAAGTAAGCGATGATCCAGGGATTTCCGAATGGGGGAACCCAACAGGTACTACCTGTTACCCGCATCTGTTAAGGATGTGAGGAGGAAGACGCAGTGAACTGAAACATCTAAGTAGCTGCAGGAAGAGAAAGCAAAAGCGATTGCCTTAGTAGCGGCGAGCGAAACGGCAGGAGGGCAAACCGAAGAGTTTACTCTTCGGGGTTGTAGGACTGCAATGTGGACTCAAAGATTATAGAAGAATGATTTGGGAAGATCAGCCAAAGAGAGTAATAGCCTCGTATTTAAAATAGTCTTTGTACCTAGCAGTATCCTGAGTACGGCGGGACACGTGAAATCCCGTCGGAATCTGGGAGGACCATCTCCCAACCCTAAATACTCCCTAGTGACCGATAGTGAACCAGTACCGTGAGGGAAAGGTGAAAAGCACCCCGGGAGGGGAGTGAAATAGAACCTGAAACCGTGTGCCTACAACAAGTTCGAGCCCGTTAATGGGTGAGAGCGTGCCTTTTGTAGAATGAACCGGCGAGTTACGTTATGATGCGAGGTTAAGTTGAAGAGACGGAGCCGTAGGGAAACCGAGTCTGAATAGGGCGAATTAGTATCATGACGTAGACCCGAAACCATGTGACCTACCCATGAGCAGGTTGAAGGTGCGGTAAGACGCACTGGAGGACCGAACCAGGGCACGTTGAAAAGTGCTTGGATGACTTGTGGGTAGCGGAGAAATTCCAAACGAACTTGGAGATAGCTGGTTCTCTCCGAAATAGCTTTAGGGCTAGCGTCGACATTAGAGATTCTTGGAGGTAGAGCACTGTTTGGGTGAGGGGTCCATCCCGGATTACCAATCTCAGATAAACTCCGAATGCCAATGAATTATGGTCGGCAGTCAGACTGCGAGTGCTAAGATCCGTAGTCGAAAGGGAAACAGCCCAGACCACCAGCTAAGGTCCCAAAATAATTGTTAAGTGGAAAAGGATGTGGGGTTGCACAGACAACTAGGATGTTAGCTTAGAAGCAGCTATTCATTCAAAGAGTGCGTAATAGCTCACTAGTCGAGTGACCCTGCGCCGAAAATGTACCGGGGCTAAAACAATTTACCGAAGCTGTGGATACCTTTATAGGTATGGTAGGAGAGCGTTCTATGTGTGAAGAAGGTGTACCGTGAGGAGTGCTGGAACGCATAGAAGTGAGAATGCCGGTATGAGTAGCGAAAGACAGGTGAGAATCCTGTCCACCGTAAGACTAAGGTTTCCAGGGGAAGGCTCGTCCGCCCTGGGTTAGTCGGGACCTAAGGAGAGACCGAAAGGTGTATCCGATGGACAACAGGTTGATATTCCTGTACTAGAGTATGTAGTGATGGAGGGACGCAGTAGGCTAACTAAAGCAGACGATTGGAAGTGTCTGTCTAAGCAGTGAGGTGTGAACTGAGTCAAATGCTTAGTTCTATAACATTGAGCTGTGATGGGGAGCGAAGTTTAGTAGCGAAGTTAGTGACGTCACACTGCCAAGAAAAGCTTCTAGCGTTTAAACATACTCTACCCGTACCGCAAACCGACACAGGTAGTCGAGGCGAGTAGCCTCAGGTGAGCGAGAGAACTCTCGTTAAGGAACTCGGCAAAATGACCCCGTAACTTCGGGAGAAGGGGTGCTGACTTTAAGTCAGCCGCAGTGAATAGGCCCAAGCAACTGTTTATCAAAAACACAGCTCTCTGCTAAATCGTAAGATGATGTATAGGGGGTGACGCCTGCCCGGTGCTGGAAGGTTAAGAGGAGTGCTTAGCGTAAGCGAAGGTATGAATTGAAGCCCCAGTAAACGGCGGCCGTAACTATAACGGTCCTAAGGTAGCGAAATTCCTTGTCGGGTAAGTTCCGACCCGCACGAAAGGCGTAATGATTTGGGCACTGTCTCAACGAGAGACTCGGTGAAATTTTAGTACCTGTGAAGATGCAGGTTACCCGCGACAGGACGGAAAGACCCCATGGAGCTTTACTGCAGTTTGATATTGAGTGTCTGTACCACATGTACAGGATAGGTAGGAGTCTATGAGATCGGGACGCCAGTTTCGAAGGAGACGTTGTTGGGATACTACCCTTGTGTTATGGCCACTCTAACCCGGATAGGTGATCCCTATCGGAGACAGTGTCTGACGGGCAGTTTGACTGGGGCGGTCGCCTCCTAAAAGGTAACGGAGGCGCCCAAAGGTTCCCTCAGAATGGTTGGAAATCATTCGCAGAGTGTAAAGGTATAAGGGAGCTTGACTGCGAGAGCTACAACTCGAGCAGGGACGAAAGTCGGGCTTAGTGATCCGGTGGTTCCGTATGGAAGGGCCATCGCTCAACGGATAAAAGCTACCCTGGGGATAACAGGCTTATCTCCCCCAAGAGTTCACATCGACGGGGAGGTTTGGCACCTCGATGTCGGCTCGTCGCATCCTGGGGCTGTAGTCGGTCCCAAGGGTTGGGCTGTTCGCCCATTAAAGCGGCACGCGAGCTGGGTTCAGAACGTCGTGAGACAGTTCGGTCCCTATCCGTCGCGGGCGTAGGAAATTTGAGAGGATCTGCTCCTAGTACGAGAGGACCAGAGTGGACTTACCGCTGGTGTACCAGTTGTCTTGCCAAAGGCATCGCTGGGTAGCTATGTAGGGAAGGGATAAACGCTGAAAGCATCTAAGTGTGAAACCCACCTCAAGATGAGATTTCCCATGATTTTATATCAGTAAGAGCCCTGAGAGATGATCAGGTAGATAGGTTAGAAGTGGAAGTGTGGCGACACATGTAGCGGACTAATACTAATAGCTCGAGGACTTATCCAAAGTAACTGAGAATATGAAAGCGAAAGGTTTTCTTGGTTTGAATAGATATTCAATTTTGAGTAGGTATTACTCAGAGTTAAGTGACGATAGCCTAGGAGATACACCTGTACCCATGCCGAACACAGAAGTTAAGCCCTAGAACGCCGGAAGTAGTTGGGGGTTGCCCCCTGTGAGATATGGAAGTCGCTTAGCT
>NZ_KV794155.1:0-329 GCF_001808665.1 Streptococcus sp. HMSC070B10
CTACATATGAGCCATTTGATGACAGACCAGGTCCAGATTCAAGCGGATGAACTATTGGAGTTATTTGTTCATACAGAACTCCTTCCCTATACTGATGGTATTTATAAGGATGGCCCAACCATTTTTGAGATGACTCCAACTCAATTTAACGAAGAAAAGCAAGATGTGGGAGTCTATATTCCAGTTATATCTGAAGCAGAGCCAACAAGTCAACTGGATTATCAGGCATCTCTAGATATAGAAGGAATTAGCAAGCGGGTTCTATTTGATGGTAGCTTGGATGAAACAATTGAGGAGATGAAAGCTTATATTCGTGATCATGGTTGGGA
>NZ_KV794156.1:0-343 GCF_001808665.1 Streptococcus sp. HMSC070B10
ATTACATGGAACTAGCGAAAAGGATGTGGTTTGACACTAAAGATTGTAAGCCAGTAGATTTTTCTTACTTTGGGAATACTCGCCCATTTAAAACAGACCCAACTATTCACTTGAAATTGAATAAGTGGATGCATGATAATAGATGGAATAATGTTCAGTTGAAAGAAGGGATTACCAACAAATTTGGGAGTCATGTATATGAAAATCTTGAATTAGATTTTGAAGACAATCCAGCAACAGACTATCGAGAAAAAGGAGACTGTCTACGTTTAGCTTCTACCCACCTTGACCTTCTCACTGTTGATAAAAGAGCTATGTATATTATGGCCATTGAAATTGCGAC
>NZ_KV794157.1:0-862 GCF_001808665.1 Streptococcus sp. HMSC070B10
GAGGAACAGTATCATCTTAATCCAGATATGAATGTGATTAGATATGTAGGAGGTGCATGATGGCTGAATTTTGGTCAAATAATGATAGGAGCTATTATCTCAGACTGTGGGTAGACCAGGTTTCTCAAAATATATCTGACAATAGCAGTCAAGTGAGGGTAAGACTTGCTCTGACAAACGGTGCTCATACATTCTCAGATTATGACTGTACTGCCTCTGTAACTGTCGATGGTCAGACTTTGAGCTGGTCAGGTCGCCCATCAATGCTGAGTCAAAATAGCTCAATTATGCTGATTGATAGAACAGTAACAATCAGACATGAGAATGATGGTAAAAAAACGTTTAGCTTATCCGCTACATTCAGTGGAGGTGGTGGATGGTCGCCTGGAACATTAACGCTCAGCAGTAACTCATTCACTTTGACTACTATCCCACGCTCAAGCTCTGTTAGGGTAGGTGCTGGTGTCATTGGTAGTACAATCACTATCAACATCAACCGTCAAAATCCGAGCTTCAAGCACACGGTTCGCTATTCCTGGGCTGGCAAGTCAGGAACGATTGCAAGCAATGTAGACACATCCACTAGCTGGACAATCCCTATTGACTTTGCCAACGATATCCCAAACTCTGCTAGTGGAACAGGGGTTATCTACGTAGATACCTATTCAGGTTCTACTAAGACAGGCACACAGTCAACCACATTCACGGCAAGCGTGCCAGCTAATATCAAGCCTGATTTCACAGGGATTTCATTGTCAGACTTGAATGGTTCTGCTCAGAACCTTATCCCTAAAGCTGATACGTTCATTCAGGTCATCTCTAACATCAAGGTAGGGTTTAATGGTGCAGTTGGTTCCTACGG
>NZ_KV794158.1:0-725 GCF_001808665.1 Streptococcus sp. HMSC070B10
CCAAAAAAATCGGTATAGCGGTATTTTGTACACGTTTTGAGCGTTCTTTTTGTAGATGACTGCCATTACAATCCCCCCTCCTCAAATTTTTGGAGGTATAAATTGATTTGCGATTTATCGATTTTTTTCGCATTGTTCAACAAACGATTTTGTTTTTTTGAATACTCATCGACTTCAATATTTTTGATGATTTGATAAATATCAAATCCTTTTTCCTCGCCCAACTCTTCAAGCATTTTCAAAGACGGAACAACTGAAACTCGTAACCATTGAAGCAAACGACCCAAATCTAAATCTTTTTCAGGATTACCTAAATCAACTTTACCAGCACCGTCTAAAAAGTTTTCCCACCATGAGCAAACTTTCCAGCGGTTTTTATTCTGCTGAATTTCCTTTGCTTGCGTTTTTGTTGGTTCCAAAAATTCGACGATATCACGCATCGTATCCATGAAAACAGACCCAATAGTTTGACCGTTTTCAGTCATTAAATCAACGATTTTACGAGCCTTTTTCTTTGTAAACGATATTTCATATCGTTGCCAAATGCCCGTCTCAATCGCTTCTCTAGGGGGTATCTGATTTTTATATTGATACTGTGCATATTTATCATAGGCTCTTAGCATGTATGAACCAGTTGAAGAATTCGACTGAGAACCCAAGTACAAAGTATAACCTTTGATTTGACCGTTCACATCAGCCTGTTTTACAATGTTATAGCTCTTTTT
>NZ_KV794159.1:0-922 GCF_001808665.1 Streptococcus sp. HMSC070B10
TCGATTGGACGAAACTTCTGCGCCATAATCGACGTAGCTTCATTTTTGCTTCAGGGCGTTCACAAACTGCGTTGTAATCTTCCGCATCGAAAGCTCTTGTAAAAGTCCACCGTCCGGCAATCGTTCGACACTCGACAACCTCAAATGTCTGCTCTCTTAACTGCTTCACTACACGTGTAAAGACCTGACTTGTACCGACAATTTTAATACGCTGTTTCCGTTGCTGAGTAATCTCTGCCAGCAAGCCTTCAGGAAATTTTTGCCAAGCGCTTGAGTTATATTCATTTTGTATCTCATCGATGGCAAATATAACTCCTTTTAGGCCGTTTCTCAGCTCGAAAAGCTGTTGCCAGCTATTCATAGGCACATCCTCATGAACATAGCCGAAATTGGTACAAATAATCGCTTCAGGATACTTCTTTCTCATGCGTTCAAGATATTCAGTCATAGCCATTGTTTTTCCGCCACCCTGACGACCACAATACAAGGTTAAACCGTATTCTCTAAATTCTTTGCCGTTCTTAATGCGATGATATAAATCATAAGACAAAGCGCCTATAAAGCTAAAAATCTTCAAATATGCAGGCTTTTCCGAAAGCACCTCAAATTGCTTTCCTCGAATACCTTTTTTTCTCATAAACAATAACCAATGCTAAACAGATAAAACGGGCGCCCGCAAATGCGGGCTTTCCGTTTTATCCTGCCTACCCTTTCTTATTTTTTTAATTAATAAACGGTATTCGATGTATAAGCCAATTTATACATTTCGTACCGAAAAGCGAAACATAAAAAGTAGATATCAACCCTATACAGATAAAAATATCTCTAAAAGGCACAAATGGCGATGCCTCATATAAAATATTAGATACCGCATTTAACGCTGATACAAAATTATTGACGAACTCAAATGACGGAAATAAGC
>NZ_KV794160.1:0-1758 GCF_001808665.1 Streptococcus sp. HMSC070B10
GCCCTTTTGCGTTGTAGAAAGAGGAATTGATGAAACCTTTTGCAGATGAAACAAAACAAATAGATATCTTAAAATCTAGAAATCTACTTTTTCTAGATGAAGACAAAGCAAAAAGAGTATTGATGAACTACGGTTACTACGAAGTAGTAAATGGATACAAAATGTTCTTGTTAGAAGACAGTAGTACGAGAGAACAGTATAAGCCAGGTGCTACTTTTGAACACTTGACTGCTCTATATGAACTCGATAAAAGTATTCGAAATGGTGTTATTCAAGCTTCACTAGAGATAGAATTATCACTCAGAACCGCTATAGCTTATACACTTGCTGAGGACTTCGGTGTAGAACAACGTCAGTATTTATATTATAAAAATTTTCGACAAGGAGATACTATTTGGAGCGACAGCCAGCCAACTAATGAACGAGCTATACTTCTTAACAAATTATTTCATCTTGAGAACAGAAATATAGAGCCTTTAAATCATTATAGAACTAACCACGGCCATATTCCGCCTTGGATTTTATTAAAGGAAAGCACCTTCGGAAACCTAAAATATATCTTCAAACTCCTGAAAGGCCCTCAAAAGGATAAAGTTATTTCAATTTGCTACGGCATTGATATTTCAGATGTAACAGACAATTTGAGATCCCTTTTTAAAGATACTCTTGATGTTGTAAATAGTTTCAGAAATAGAGCTGCTCATAGCGGAAGAATATTTAATTTTAAGTCAACTATCTATAAGATACGCTATAACAACACCTTTCACAATAAAGTAGAGATAACACCTGCTCAGTATCGTATAGGTTTGGGGCAAAGCGACCTTTATACATTATCAAAAATATTAGATTATTTTGACAATAAAAAGGCTAAAATAAATCTAGATGTTTATATCTCATATTCTATAAAAAAACATTGTGAAAATTATAAAGAGGATTTAGAGTTATTAGCAAATGAAATGAACTATCCTTTAGATGAATTAAAGCAAGAACTAAAGGAATAACAAGACATATCAATGTGTTTCAAACTTTTTTTAGAAACACTTGTAAAAATTTCTAAAAAGTGATATCATATTTTCCAATCGTAAAAGAAACCCTATGGGTTACACTGCTCTATACCTGTATCTCTATATAGGTCAGGGTTACAACAAGAAAATAAGTGTATCAGCTTTTTAGTTGGTACACTTTTTTCTATCTTTTCAAACCCCATATTCACCTCGTTTTCTATTCTGGTATAATTTTACCGTCCGTCCTCTTAAAATCGAAAATAGAGGGGTTCTCGTAGCTCCTCGCATGGTATAAACTCAAAACCTTTTCTAATTGCTTGCCTGCTGATGAAAAAGGAGTTAAAACCATGAAAATTACACAACACACGAAAAAAGACGGATCAGCAGTCTACCGCTCTAGTATCTATCTTGGCATTGATTCTGTAACTGGTAAGAAGGTCAAGACTACCATATCAGCACGAACAAAGAAAGAACTCAGAAATAAGGCCACTCAGGTCAAGGTAGAATTTGAGAAAAACGGCTCTACCCGGAAACAACGCTCACATATAACAACCTATAGCGAACTTGTGGACTTGTTTTGGCAAACCTACCAGCATACCGTAAAGACTAATACGCAGATTAAGATAAAAGGTTGCTTAAATAACTACCTCTTGCCCTCATTTGGTACTTACAAACTAGATAAACTTACTCCTGTTATTATCCAAACTCAGGTAAATAAGTGGGCGGATGAGTACAATCAAGACGGAACGGGGTA
>NZ_KV794161.1:0-1776 GCF_001808665.1 Streptococcus sp. HMSC070B10
GCCATTTTGGATTCGTATCAAACGGATAAGGCATGGCAATGATGTCTCCATTTGAGTAGCGTGTACTCGTTACAAGTGGCTTGATGAATGCTGCTACCTTGCCATAGGCGTGGGTAGGCATACCTCCATTTTGAGATACTGCCAAGGCAATCAAGACCTCAGTGATAGTTGAAACCGCATAAAGGTTTTCTTTATTTTCTACTGTCGCTTGCTCTACCTTAGTTGCCATTTCCTTATTTTGCTTGAGCTGCGCTTCTACCTGATTAAATTTCTCTTTCTCAGCACGCTGTGGAAAATTCTCCTGATAAAGAGCCTCGAGTGCCAACTCAAAGAGTTCAGTATTAGACAAGCTGATTTTGTCGGCAGGTAACAAGATAGGTAAGATAGCACCATTTGAGTTGACAAGTGTGACCTTGGTAGCTGATGCTGTTCCACTGCCGTCATATTCCAAGGACTTTGTCCCGTATTCTAGTTTCATATATATTCCTTTCGTTTATTAAGGGTAAGGGTCATTTGTAATATAAGTTATTGTGCCTGTCCAGTATTTGTTTCCTGGCGCTTTACTTGTCAGACGGATTTTTCCATCTGAGGCAAGGTGTAAGATAGCTGTGCCTGTTACTGTTGAGTCAGACAATCCTTGTAAAACCAAGTTAACCTCTTGAGCTGGTCTAAATCCAGCTGGTATTGTTTCTTTGACTTCTCGATAGTCTGAAATTGTGGCAATGTCTGCGATTTTTCTTTCGGTTGAAATTGTGACAAGATTGCCATTTCTTGTTACGTTGCCGTTAATGAACCAACCTAGCTCAATCTTTCTTTTTGCTATTTTGGAGGTAGCAATAAAATCTGAATTATTAGTTGACTCTGACTGTTGAGCAACATAGCGCCATGGCCTCCAGTTATTATCAAAACCATTCTCTCTAACTGCCATGTATCCCATTGATGTTGTAAATCGCTGAATAGCCTCTGCTGAGCCCGGATTAGGTCTAAACACCTCTAACATCCCCCACGCACCAAAAGGATTGTTGGGAGAAGTTCCGTCCATCCACCAGTGCCCAGTATTTGTCATTGAGTTGAAATTTTGTTTGATGAGTTTCCCAAAACCTCTATTATCTGTAAGCTGATATTGCTGAATAGGATTGTCATTAGCGTAGATGTCGCCCTTGACATCCAAAGCACCACGCTCACGGATTTTGTTGACGCCTACACCTGAGCGGTCATAAGAGAATACCACGCTTTCAGTTGCCACGTTGACCATAAACTCAGTACGAGTGAATTTGTCCTCAAGGATACCAATGACAACCCATGACTGATTAGCTAGATAATTCCCTGAAAGATTAGCCCGTGAATTGACTAGACTTGAAATACTTGACCAGGTACCAGTCGCTTGACCATTGTCAACTGTAAAAGCATTAGTTCCTAGTCTTGCAACCTTGAAAGTCAAAGTCATTGTGTTCTTTTGACTTCCTGATACAGTCAGAGGGGCTACTTTGGCGTTTCTAGTGACCGTCAATGTGCTAGAGGTTGAGCCTGTTCTTGCTATGCTAAAGCTGAGAGCAGGGGCAAAATACTCAAGAACGGTCGCGGATATCTCTCTAGTATCAGACCAGCGCCCACGGCTATCAGATACTCTTGCTCTGATTTTGATTGTGCCGTGGTAGTTCATGATACCTAAACTACCACCGTTTGAACTTGTAGACTGGTTTTTGCCAACGATTTCAGCGTAGTATCCAGTTATTGATGAACCGTAGGAACCAACTGCACCATTAAACCCTACCT
>NZ_KV794162.1:0-373 GCF_001808665.1 Streptococcus sp. HMSC070B10
GTTTTATGTCGCGAAAGTTCATTGGACAGTAAGCAGGGACAGATTAAACTTGAAATCGTGTTGGTGGGGCATTAGACCGACCGACAGACGATTTTAAAAGTTTAGTCCCTGGTTTCTTACTGTCAATGAAACGTGAAATAAATATATAATGGCTAAAATCAATCCAAAAAAAATTTGGATTTTTTTCTTTTTTTGAAATGTATTTACGAATATATAAGTGAACAACAAAAAAGAAAAGAGGAAAACAATGAAAAATGATGTTCTAATTTTGGGTGCTCGTCCCTATGATTTTACAGACGAGAAAACGCAACGACAGGTGTCAGGCGTTACAGTGTGGGTACTTCCTTTAGTGAATGAAGATCCTGAAAATGTT
>NZ_KV794163.1:0-483 GCF_001808665.1 Streptococcus sp. HMSC070B10
TTAGTTATTATTTTCAGAAAATGAAGGATGGGGATCTAGCAGATGAAAATGAAATAAACGCTTCAGCTCTAGAAATCCCCCATCTTTACTTAATGGATGTCTATCGTAATCTATTTGATGATGGATTTTTGACAGGTACTTGTGTAACTGGAGACATGTCTGGGAAAGTGTATATTGAGAATTTGTCTCTTGTTAGAATTACAACTAAAGGTATTGAATATTTGGAGGACAACTCTAAAATGAAACAGGCTTATAAAATTTTGAAAGAAATAAAAGATTGGATACCTGGAATGTAGCGCTGGGGATATATGAGCGCTAGTGAAATAATTAGCAGGCCGAAAGCTATTATAATCGAATTTATTGGATTTTATGAAGTAGTGTTTTTCTGATTAGGTTTGATAAAATAGAGGTGTGAGGGGGATTTCGTCCGCCATCTTAGTGTTTATCTCTCTTTTGCGAGAGTCAGGTTTACGTTTTTTTTTT
>NZ_KV794164.1:0-576 GCF_001808665.1 Streptococcus sp. HMSC070B10
CTTTCGATGAAGCCAGAGAAGAACTGATAGCGGAAAGGAATCGGCTACCATGGGAGTAAAATACAGCGCACAAGAATCCCAAGAATTGATTCAGGCCATGACGAACAACCTCCGAGTCGCAAATGAAGTCACAGACCGCTTATCTAGTGGCTGTGATCACCTGATTTCCTCTTTAGACTCAGGTGAGTTGACAGGAGCAGCCTACACAGCTGGTAAAGGTCTCTTTATAGAGATTATCATCCCCAGCATCAAGAAGTTACAAGCAGCGATAGATGATATCCAACTAGAGTTGACATCCTACAAAGATGCGGATGCTCAGATCTCTGGATATGGAGATTTGGACCTAGACCAGCTTAAGGAATTGAAAAAGCTGAGAGAAGAGCAGTTAGCTATCGTAGAAGCTCAGATTCAAGTGAGGGAGAACTGGCTAAATCAAATCACAGACCTCTTTAGTCTCAATTGGGGGAAAGCCTTCTCTGAGAAGACCATCCTCTACAATACCAAGTTTCAAATCGAGTCGGGTATTCAGGATTTGAATGATAAGATTAAAAAACTAGAATTTTTTGTCTCACAGGT
>NZ_KV794165.1:0-1666 GCF_001808665.1 Streptococcus sp. HMSC070B10
CGAAATACAGAACCCGTAAAAGAGTTTAAGAAGAACCTAGTCAAAGCCTTCTTTGAAATGCGTGATGAACTTTCTAAACGCTATCTTCAACGGGAACTGGAAAAGCCAAAGCGCAAGACCTTAACCGAATCTATCAAATCATGGGAGAAAGCACCCAAGCATGCCTATAGCACTCTTACAAACCTACTGCTAAAGGGAGCAACTGGGAAAAACAAAGCCCAACTCATGCAAGAGCGAGAAAGTGAAAACGGTATTGACAGTTTAACAAGTGATGAACTGACAATCTATCAGCGATTGGAAGATATGGTAATAGCTATGATTAACTTGAATAGGGGGTATTCAGAAATTAAGGAATTAATTTTTAAAGTATAGGAGTATAGAAAATGGAAAATGAATTTAAGACAGTTACAAATGCCAAAGGGTTAGAAATTCCAAAGTATTCCAAGGATTTTAAAAAGCTAGTTGAGAAAGACAGACAATTAGCCGAATATCTTTGTATGAACTATGAGGACTTAGAAAGTGAAGACCTGGGGGCATTTCTTGAGACAGTAGAGCAGGGATTCAGCTGGATTCTAGATCTTATCGATAGTAAAGATTTGATTTATAAACCAAAGTCAGGTAGTAATCATGCAAAAAGAAAATAAAAAAATCACTTGCTCAAATTTTAGACGAGGCGAGCAAGCGATAAGATTAAGGATATAGAAATTTTTTCTATGCTTTGATTATAGCAAAAAATATCTATTCTATCAAATACATAAAGAAAAACCGAAGAGCAGGCAAGCAATTAGAAAAGGTTTTGAAAATCAAGTGCTGACAGGGTAATTCTAAGACCTTGTTTAGCTGAAAGATGGGTAATTACTCACGAAACACCGCTACAAGCGTTCGCCAACTTGGGGCAATCGCCCAGCGTTTGGAGTGGGTGGAAACCTGTATAAGAAAAGGCAAAAGAAAAGGAAATAATATGACAGTAAATACAAATGATGTTCTAGTAGATTATGAGGGGCTTTGTTGTCAGTTAACTGATACTCTACTAGTCTTAGAAATGGCTAGTATGGAAGACAGTAAACAATCATCAGCTTTACTAAATACAGTAATCCAAGCTATGAACCAACTCATTTCAGAACATACTCAACAGGCTAATGACTATAGAAAGGGGATAAAACATGAATGAGTTAGATTTAAGCAATACACAGGCGCTTATTTTTACCGTGATATTGGTTGGCTTTCTCATGTATCTAAACCACCTAGACCGCCAAAAAAGCGCCCGAATTGAGCGAGAAAGTACACAGACGATAGAAACGACTAGCGAGGATTTAAGCCCTGATTATGGGCGATATATTCAGCTTGCAGGGGTTAAGCCATGGGGGTACTAAGATGTTTGAAAAAATGATTGAAGATTTAAAGTCTAAGATTTTGGAAGCAGTGGAACGATATTTAAAAAGCCATGAGAAAGTACCTCAAAAAAGATTAGATTTAATCAGCAAGGTGGAACTAAAGGAAGAACTGGGCATAGGAGATAAAACCTTGACAAAATGGGAAGGTGCAGGACTACCGCAGTATATACCTCCTATTGAAGATACTAGAAAAGCGTATTATAAAATTTCAGATGTTTTAAAGTTTTTGGGGGTAGATGATGGCAAAGACTAAAATATATTTTTGGTTAAAA
>NZ_KV794166.1:0-380 GCF_001808665.1 Streptococcus sp. HMSC070B10
TGATATTCCTTAAATTCTTCTACACTTAGCCAACTTTGCTTACCGTCTTCGCTAATCTTACCATCAATGGCAGATGCTACTTCAATAGCCATAACGTATAAAGCGCGCTTGTCAACCGTCAAAATATCTACATGAGTTGAGGCAATTCGAAGAAACTCCCCCTTTTCGCGGTCGTCGGAAATAAAGGCATGTTCAAATTCAAGTTCAATATCTTCATATTGCAAGGATAACCAAGGATTGCTCGGAATTATAAAAGGAGCCTTATCCCATCTTTCATCAACTGAAGCCCATTTGCGCAACTCTGCTCCGAAATAAAAATCATCTTGCAACATCTCATCATCACCAACGTTGGAGTAACTTATTTTCTTGCCATTCCGTTC
>NZ_KV794167.1:0-204 GCF_001808665.1 Streptococcus sp. HMSC070B10
AAGAAAGATTGAGCTAGGTTGGTTCATTAACGGCAACGTAACAAGAAATGGCAATCTTGTCACAATTTCAACCGAAAGAAAAATCGCAGACATTGCCACAATTTCAGACTATCGAGAAGTCAAAGAAACAATACCAGCTGGATTTAGACCAGCTCAAGAGGTTAACTTGGTTTTACAAGGATTGTCTGACTCAACAGTAACAGG
>NZ_KV794168.1:0-735 GCF_001808665.1 Streptococcus sp. HMSC070B10
CAAATTGGCACGTTATCAGATTATGCTCTTACAGGGGCGCAGACAGATGAACTTGCAAGGGTTAGAGCAGGAACAGCGACAGGATCATTAACAGGGGCGCAGACGGCAACAGGAACGCTTGTGGGAGCAGGAACAGGCTGGCTTGATAAGATATTAGATTTTCTAAAAAAATTGTTAAACGCTATTTTGAGCATACCAGGAGCAATTTTAGATGGACTAAAAGCGCTTTGGGATTGGCTTGCTAAAATCTTACAAGCTATTCTTGCTATTCCTGGGGGAATTATAGGGATTTTAAGTAAGATATGGGAATTTCTTCAAACTCTCTCAAAAGTGATTGCTGACGCTATTACAGGGGCTATAACGTGGACATTCTCTATTGATGAAACATGGCTAAGAGGACGCTTGAGCAGTTTAAATGACACTTTCAGGAGAAAATTCCCTGTGATGGTTCCTTTAAGGTATGATTTTAATGATAAGGACACAATAAGTGATATGAGTGTAAATATTTTGGGTTCTAACTATGTGATATTAAACGGAGCAACAGCAACAAAATTGGCTTCGCCAATTAAGATGGTGTTTAGAGCCTTAGCTTATGTTTTGATGGCTTTATTCTTTGCTAGAAAGTTCCATAAAGTGGCGGAGGATTAAAATGGTTCAAGGGATTTTAAGTGTTTGTTTTAAAATTTTAGAGTGGTTGATAGGCTTATTTCCGTCATTTGAGTTCGTCAATAATTT
>NZ_KV794169.1:0-619 GCF_001808665.1 Streptococcus sp. HMSC070B10
CGTTGGAGTAACTTATTTTCTTGCCATTCCGTTCCTTAAACCACATCTTCCAAACTAGTTCTCTAGTAGTAAATGTTATTTTTTTAGCATAATCACCTTTGATGTATAGTCTCATATTGTCCACCTAGTTCCCGTAATAAATTCGATAACCCTTAAAAATCCTATTAATTATCTCTTCCTTTGTGTTTGTATCAAGTTTCCTTAGTTGGCGATTGGTATTTACCCAATCTTCTATAGATTTTCTTCCAGAAATTGTATTTACTTCAATATATTCATCAAGCGAATAGCCTGACTTTCCACTTCCAGATTGAACCTGGAAAATTCCATCACCATTAGTACCACTGCTTGGCTCCCAATCCACACGAAGGTTCACTTTTCGATTTCCTACTCGGGCTTCAATTAGTTTACCACCCCTGCCAGAAATGGTCTTACTCGTAGGTCTATTTGCCTGCCAGCTGTCGTAGTTGCTAGAATAATTAACCTGAATTTCGCCATTTTGTAAGGCCGTCTTTGTGATAGCTGATAAGCTAGTTACTGCTCCACTAGCTATCAGTACATTCCCATATTGTACCCCTGTTACTGATGCTGCCGTACCAGCTACGATACTTGTCCCTGCTGT
>NZ_KV794170.1:0-478 GCF_001808665.1 Streptococcus sp. HMSC070B10
GCACCGAAAAAGACAAATTGGCTTTGGTAAGCTGTTTAAGGAAATCAAAAAAGACCTGGACTTTGATGATTTAGAAGATGGTAACCTTGTTCAAACTGGAGAGGATAAGGACGGCAATTCTTCAGGTCGTGAAATTGTAGCAATATGGAACTGGGAACGTAAAAATTATTATTTAAAGTAAAACAAAACAGAATAATGTGGTATAATTGAGTTATAAAATGTAATGCAATAGCACACCAAAGCCCCAGAGGATGGCAGTCCTCTAGGGCTTTTTTTACGTTCTTTTCAGATTAACGGGTATCTTGGGCTAGCTTCGGTCTTTGTCCTTGCTATCTAACCACTTGCAGATGTAGTGTGCAGCTACTTCCGCCATAATAGCAAGTAAGACGTCAAAAATGTAATGCAATAAGCTCACCTCCTTTCACGAACCATAGGAACGCAATCGGTAACCGAGAGCGATACTAGTATAGCAAAAAAA
>NZ_KV794171.1:0-686 GCF_001808665.1 Streptococcus sp. HMSC070B10
TGTCTGGTATTACTTCGACAACTCAGGCTACATGTTAGCAGAACGTTGGAAAAAGCACACAGACGGTCATTGGTATTGGTTTGATAAATCAGGTGCCATGGCAACAGGTTGGAAGAAGATCGCTGAAAGCTGGTACTATTTCGATGTAGAAGGTGCTATGCAGACGGGTTGGGTCAAGTACAAAGATACTTGGTACTACCTTGATAGCAAGGACGGAAACATGGTATCAAATGCCTTTATCCAATCCGCAGATGGCACAGGCTGGTACTACCTCAAACCAGACGGTAGCATGGCAGATAAGCCAGAGTTTACTGTTGAGCCTAACGGGCTCATTACTACAAAATAAATAGAAAGGAAACTTTCTAAATTGTTCTTTCACCGCAGGCCCAGGCTTGCGGTTTTTTGTTTGCTCTGAAAGTACTTTCTGAATTAAAAAAAGTAATGATTTTTTCACTACTTTTTTATTTTTTTACGAATAGATAAGTAAGGAGGAAGAAAATATGAACATTTTGAAGATTGAACTAGCAAATGTAGAGCAGACAGACTTAGGTTTTGAGCACTGGGTAGCAGTGACGTACAGCTTACCTTTTTTGAAAAATGAATACACGGTCAAGCTGTTATTATTCATGGAATGCAAGATAGAGGACCAAGAGGTTATTGAGTATCTAGTATCAACTTGGAAGTAT
>NZ_KV794172.1:0-430 GCF_001808665.1 Streptococcus sp. HMSC070B10
GTCGTTTTTTTTCATTTGTTTATTCCCCTTTCCATGCGTCATTCATCTGCTTCACTGCTGACTCTACAAAGGTGTCTAGTTCCTTGTCAGTCATGCTGATGTTGTATTTTGTAAGCTCTGCACGGATTTTATCACGAGCCTGTTCCAGCTTTTCATCACCTTTAAAACCTGTTTCAGTGGCGACCTGCTCCACAGCGTTTACTGCATTTTTGGACAAGATTTCTAAAATCTTGATGGTCTTTTCACCACCTTTTTGAACCAGGTAGTCCTTGACTGCCTTAACTGTTACCCCTGCTAAAATAACAAGGATGCTGATTGCACCATTTGTGATGATTTCAGTAATTTGTTGCATTTGTATTTTCCTCCGCAATTTCTAAATTTAAGTATTTGTTAAATAGGGCATCGATGCGCCCATTCCCTCCAAGTTTCT
>NZ_KV794173.1:0-7197 GCF_001808665.1 Streptococcus sp. HMSC070B10
TGAAAAACAGTCAGAAACAGCTATTTTCTTGGCAGGTGTTACCTTGGCCTTATCAGCAGCTTTATTAACTGTAAAACGCAAAGAAGACTAGTCTATGCGCCTAATACCATTCTATTTGTATAGATTGGTAGAAGATAAAAAATGAATCGATAAATGAGTCGAATAGATGGAGAGGACCAATTAGGCCTCTCCGTCTTTACTAGTGAAAATGGAATCGTTTACTTTCGTGTTGGGTCGAAAGGAGAGTAGAGGGGCTTTGTCCCCTCTTTTTCTATATGAACGAAGAGATTTATATTTAAGATGCAAGGTAGATAGACTTTATAGTATAATGAATAGAGAGGAAAAAACGATGAAAGTGATTGATCAAGCCTTACTAGAAAAAGTCATTATTGAACGTTCTCGTACAAGTCATAAAGGAGACTATGGTCGTCTGCTTTTGTTAGGTGGGACCTATCCTTATGGTGGAGCTATCATCATGGCTGCCTTGGTAGCTGTAAAAAGTGGCGCAGGATTGGTGACCGTTGGAACGGATAGGGAAAATATTCCAGCTCTGCACAGCCATTTACCTGAGGCTATGGCCTTTGCTCTTCAAGACCAGCAACTGTTAAAAGAGCAATTGGCGAGGGCAGAAGTTGTCTTATTGGGACCTGGTTTACGAGACGATATTTTTGGAGAAGAACTAGTCAAACAGGTTTTTGCTAGCTTAAGACAGAATCAGATTTTGCTTGTAGACGGAGGTGCTCTGACAATTCTTGCTAGGATAAGTTTGTCATTTCCTTCGAGTCAGCTTATCCTAACTCCCCACCAAAAGGAATGGGAAAAGCTGTCTGGAATTACGATTGAAAAGCAAAATGAAGATACAACGGCTAGTGCCCTAACTTCCTTCCCTCAAGGAACAATTTTGGTAGAGAAAGGTCCAGCTACTCGTATTTGGCAAGCTAGCCAATCTGATTATTACCAGTTACAGGTTGGCGGTCCCTATCAGGCGACTGGTGGTATGGGAGATACACTAGCTGGAATGATTGCAGGATTTGCAGGCCAATTTCGACAGGCCAGTCTCTACGAACGTGTGGCAGTAGCAACCCATCTTCATTCAGCAATAGCACAAGAACTATCTCAAGAACATTATGTGGTCTTGCCGACGGAAATCAGCTCTTATCTGCCCAAAATAATGAAAAAAATATCTCAAAAAGGCACCTGATCGTTTCAGGCGCCTTTGTATTTTTTAGAAAAATCCTTTAATCTTTCCAACGAGGCCATCTAGACCTTCAGAACCAGAAATCAACTGCTGAGCTTGAGAGAAGTATTCTCCAAGCTGTTCTTGATTTTCTGCAACAAATGTTTTTGCAGCTTCGAAATCTTTTGTTTCGATTAGCTCTTTTACTTGATTAAACAAATCTAATGGGTTCATCTTATGTCTCCTTTTCTGTATAATACTATTCAAACATTTTATAAAAATTTTTTCAAGCAAAGAGATTTTTCTATCGAAGTTGAGGGGTGTCAAACAGGGCTTTTTTTGATATAATTTTTAATGATGAATTCGAGAAATGATCGGTATGTGGTTGTTGATTTAGAGGCCACTAGCACCGGAAGCAAGGCAAAAATTATTCAAGTGGGTATTGTGGTGATTGAAAATGGCGAAATCGTCGATCAGTATGGGACTGACGTCAATCCCCATGAGCCCTTGGATTCTCATATAAAAGAATTGACAGGGTTGACTGATCAACGGTTGGCAGTTGCTCCAGAGTTTTCACAGGTAGCTGGAAGGATTTTTGAACTGGTCAAGGATGGTGTTTTTGTCGCGCACAATGTACAGTTTGATGCAAATCTTCTGGCAGAGTACCTATTCTTTGAAGGTTATGAATTGAGAACTCCTCGTGTGGATACAGTTGAGCTGGCACAGGTTTTATACCCTCAGTTTGAAAAGTATAATCTCGGAATTCTATGTCAAGAGTTAGGGATTAAGTTAGACCATGCCCACACCGCACTCTCTGATGCACAAGCAACAGCAGAGCTTTTGCTTTTTATGCGTCAAAAACTTTTTCAGTTACCAAAGGGACTTTTAGAAACGTTGTTAAATCTTGCGGATAACCTCCTTTATGAAACTTATTTAGTGATTGAAGAAGTATATCAGCGCCAGTCCCTCCTTTCTTCTCACGATTTGATAGAGCTCCATGGACTCTTTCTAAGAAAGCAAAGTCAGTCTTTAAAGCCACGTAAGCTATCTAAGGATTTTACTAAAAATATTTCCTTATTAGACTTGGATGAACGTCCTCAGCAAGTTGAATTTGCAGAAAAAGTTGAGCAGTTATTAAATGAACAGAAAACCGCGTTTATTCAAGCCCAAACGGGACTTGGAAAGACTTATGGTTACCTACTGCCAGCTTTGAGCATGGAAAGTGAAGGTGGCATCCTTGTTAGTGTTCCTACCAAAATCCTTCAAAATCAAATTATGCAAGAAGAAGGAAGGCGATTAAAAGATACTTTTCATATTGATATTCATAGTCTCAAGGGACCTCAAAATTATTTGAAACTCGATAATTTTTATAAAGTACTTCATAGGCCAGAGTCTAACCGCCTATTCACACGCTTTAAAATGCAAGTCTTGATTTGGTTAACAGAGACAGAAACAGGTGACTTAGATGAAATCGGGCAGCTGTATCGTTATCAACATTTTCTAGCTGAACTTGTCCATGATGGAAAACTTTCACAAAAAAGTTTATTTATTTCTGAGGACTTCTGGCAACGCAGTCAAGATAGGGCTAAATCGAGTCGCCTTTTGTTAACCAATCATGCTTATCTGGTAACACGTTTAGAGGATGATCCAGAGTTTGTCAACAATCGCTTGGTAATCATAGATGAAGCTCAAAAAATGCTGCTTGCCCTTGAAAACCTCTCTCAAGAATCTTATCTCCTCGATGATTTAGTAACACAAGTTCAAAAGTCGTTGGAAACAGAAAAAGATCTTATTCATAGACGGTTGCTTGAGAGTATCGGGTTTGAATGTCGCTATTTGATGGATCAGTTTTACTCAGGACTTAAGAATGACAAGTGGCTGGATTCTCTTGAAAACTTACGCCAGCATTTTTCTGAGTTAAGTCTTCCCGAGTATAGAGATATGACGGGCTTTTTTACATCGGACCGTGAATTTTGGTTGGCAACAGCTGAGAAGTCTAGTAAGGATGTCTTAATTTGTTCAAGTAAAAAAGGTCGCTTCCTACTAGCAGATTTATTGCCAGAAGATTGCAGAGTGCTTGGCGTATCTGCCACTCTTGAAATTAGTAATAGAGTTTCTTTAGCGGACTTATTAGGATTTACTGAAGCTCCACTTATTACAGTTGAATCTTTACAACAGAAGCAGCAAGAAGTTCTATTAGTAAATGATTTTCCTTTAGTAACTGAACATTCTTCTTTAGATTATGCAGAAGAGGTTACATCAGTTATCCATTCCTTACAAGCCTTTCAAGAGCCTTTGCTTGTTTTATTTACGTCGAAAGAACTACTGTTAGCAGTGTCAGATTTACTAGACCATCCTCATTTAGCCCAATATAAAAATGGGGAACCCAGTCAGCTGAAGAAACGTTTTGAAAAAGGAGAGCGACAAATCTTACTTGGAACAGGAAGTTTCTGGGAGGGGGTTGATTTTTCTACCCATCCTTGCGTTATTCAAGTAATTCCTCGATTGCCTTTCCAAAATCCCCAAGAACCTTTAACACGAAAATTAAATCATGAATTGCGTCAGGAAGGGAAGAATCCTTTCTATGATTATCAGCTGCCAATGGCCATTATTCGTCTCAAACAGGCTTTGGGTAGAACAATTAGAAAAGAGGAACAAGCTTCCATTGCTGTGATACTGGATAGTCGAGTTGTTCATAAAAGATATGGTAAACAGATTAGACAAGCTCTAGCGAAGGAAAGAACTATCAGAGAGGTGAATAGAAAACAGATTACCTCTGCTGTTATTGATTTCCTCCAAAACAACAAAAATGAAAAATCTAAGAAAGAGGAAAGGTGAATATATGAAACGTTCTCTCGACTCTAGAGTCGATTATAGTTTGCTCCTGCCAGTATTTTTCCTACTGGTTATCGGTGTGGTGGCTATTTATATTGCCGTTAGTCATGATTATCCAAATAATATCTTGCCCATTTTAGGGCAGCAGGTCGCCTGGATTGCCTTGGGGCTTGTGATTGGTTTTGTGGTCATGCTCTTTAATACAGAATTTCTCTGGAAGATGACCCCCTTTCTATATATTTTAGGCTTGGGACTTATGGTCTTACCTATCGTCTTTTATAATCCGAGTTTAGTTGCATCAACGGGTGCCAAAAACTGGGTATCGGTAAATGGTGTTACCTTGTTCCAGCCGTCAGAATTTATGAAGATATCCTATATCCTCATGTTGGCTCGTGTGATTGTCCAGTTTACCAAAAAACATAAGGAGTGGAGACGCACAGTTCCGCTGGACTTTTTGTTAATTTTTTGGATGATTGTCTTTACCATTCCAGTCCTAGTTCTTTTGGCACTTCAAAGTGACTTGGGGACGGCCTTGGTTTTTGTGGCTATTTTCTCAGGAATCGTCTTGCTATCAGGAGTTTCTTGGAAAATTATTATCCCAGTATTTGTGACTGCTGTAACTGGAATTGCTGGTTTCTTAGCTATTTTTATCAGCAAGGACGGTCGGGCTTTTCTCCATCAACTGGGAATGCCGACCTACCAAATCAACCGTATTTTGGCTTGGCTCAATCCATTTGACTTTGCTCAAACAACGACCTATCAGCAGGCTCAAGGACAGATTGCCATTGGAAGCGGTGGCTTATTTGGTCAAGGTTTTAATGCTTCTAATTTGCTTATTCCAGTTCGGGAGTCGGATATGATTTTCACGGTTATCGCA
This sequence comes from Streptococcus sp. HMSC070B10, assembly GCF_001808665.1. Classification (GTDB taxonomy): domain Bacteria; phylum Bacillota; class Bacilli; order Lactobacillales; family Streptococcaceae; genus Streptococcus. The sequence continues at coordinate 4,890 of NZ_KV794173.1, forward strand.
GAAGATTTTGGCTTTATTGGCTCTGTCCTTGTTATTGCCCTTTATCTCATGCTGATTTATCGTATGTTGAAGATTACTCTTAAATCAAATAACCAGTTCTATACCTATATTTCCACAGGTTTGATTATGATGTTACTCTTCCATATCTTTGAGAATATCGGTGCCGTGACAGGTTTGCTTCCTTTGACGGGTATTCCCTTGCCTTTCATTTCACAAGGAGGATCGGCTATTATCAGCAATCTGATTGGTGTGGGCTTACTTTTATCGATGAGTTACCAGACCAATCTAGCTGAAGAAAAGAGCGGAAAAGTTCCATTCAAACGGAAAAAGGTTGTATTAAAACAAATCAAATAAGGAGAAAATCATGGTAAAAGTAGCAGTTATGTTAGCTCAGGGCTTTGAAGAAATTGAAGCTTTGACAGTTGTGGATGTTTTGCGTCGGGCAAATATCACTTGTGATATGGTTGGGTTTGAAGAGCAAGTGACTGGTTCGCATGCAATCCAAGTAAGAGCAGATCGTGTCTTTGATGGTGATTTATCAGACTATGATATGCTTGTCCTTCCTGGTGGCATGCCTGGTTCTGCACATTTACGTGATAAGCAGGCCTTGATTCAAGAATTGCAAAATTTCGAGCAAGAAGGGAAGAAACTGGCAGCCATTTGTGCAGCTCCAATTGCCCTCAATCAAGCAGGGCTATTGAAAAACAAGCAGTACACTTGTTATGACGGTGTTCAAGAGCAAATACTTGATGGTCAATATGTAAAGGAAACAGTAGTGGTAGATGGTCATTTGACAACCAGTCGAGGCCCTTCAACAGCCCTTGCCTTTGCCTACGAGTTGGTGGAGCAATTAGGAGGAGACGCAGAGAGTTTACGAACAGGAATGCTCTATCGAGATGTCTTTGGTAAAAATCAGTAAAACGGATTCGTAATCTCTATAGTTTGATAAATACTAAAATATTAATCACTCTCTATAGAGTTGTAGTTTTTGAGAAGATGATTCGTCATCTTCTTTTTTATTTCAGTGTTTTTACTTGCGTAAAAAAATGTTTTCTAGTATAATAGTTTATTGTGAGCGAACCTCACTTACCCCTTGCAAAGTCTTGGGGTCATTAGACCAAAAGGAGGAACATATCAATGGCTAAATACGAAATTCTTTATATCATTCGTCCAAACATTGAAGAAGAAGCTAAAAACGCTTTGGTAGCACGTTTTGACTCTATTTTGACTGACAACGGTGCAACTGTTGTTGAATCAAAATCTTGGGAAAAACGCCGTCTTGCATACGAAATCAAAGATTTCCGTGAAGGACTTTACCACATCGTTAACGTTGAAGCAAACGACGATGCAGCTCTTAAAGAGTTTGACCGTCTTTCAAAAATCAACGCTGACATTCTTCGTCACATGATCGTCAAAACTGACGCGTAAGAAGGTAAACTATGATTAACAATGTTGTACTTGTAGGGCGTATGACACGTGACGCTGAGTTGCGTTATACCCCATCAAATGTAGCAGTTGCGACTTTTACTCTTGCAGTAAACCGTACATTTAAGAGTCAAAATGGCGAACGTGAGACTGATTTTATCAATGTCGTTATGTGGCGCCAACAGGCTGAAAACCTTGCTAACTGGGCTAAAAAAGGCTCACTTATCGGGGTGACAGGTCGTATCCAGACTCGTAGTTACGATAACCAGCAAGGACAACGTGTCTACGTGACAGAGGTCGTGGCTGAGAATTTCCAAATGTTGGAAAGCCGTAGTGTGCGTGAGGGTCACACAGGTGGAGCTTATTCTGCACCAACTGCAAACTATTCAGCACCTACAAATTCAGTACCAGACTTTTCACGTGATGAAAATCCATTTGGAGCAACAAATCCATTGGATATTTCAGATGATGATTTACCATTCTAATGGACAACTAAAATTATAAAGGAGAAAAAACATGGCTCAACAACGTCGTGGCGGATTCAAACGCCGTAAAAAAGTTGATTACATCGCAGCAAACAAAATTGAATATGTTGATTACAAAGATACTGAGCTTCTTAGCCGTTTCGTTTCAGAACGTGGGAAAATCCTTCCTCGTCGTGTAACAGGAACTTCAGCTAAAAACCAACGTAAAGTAACAACAGCTATCAAACGCGCTCGCGTAATGGCTTTGATGCCTTTCGTAAACGAAGATTAAAGAAAAGACCCGGTTGGGTCTTTTTTTCACGAGCTTTGAAATGAGAGAGCGAGTTGAGGTCCAGTGGCCCTTTTTTTCATGATCTTGAAAATAAGAAAGCGAATTAAGACCCGGTTGTTTTTTTTTT
>NZ_KV794173.1:7297-51833 GCF_001808665.1 Streptococcus sp. HMSC070B10
TTTTTTTTTTACGAGCTTTGAAATGAAAGAGCGAGTTGAGTTCCGAGTGGATCTCTTTTTCACGAGATAGTTTTTTTCTGACCTTGGCGTGCTATAATGGTAATAGAAAGAGTAAAGGTGGGTAAGTCAAAGATGAATTGTACGATTAGAAATATGATTAAGTCTGATATTGAATCCTTATCTCATGGATTTATGAATCAAGGTTGGCCTGGTAGAGAGGAAATTTTGGCTAGATATTTTCTGGAACAGGAAAGTGGGGAGAGAGAAGTCTTAGTTGCAGAGATTGATGGTGCTGTAGCGGGCTACGTTACCATTTTGCCCTCTGCTAAACATGGTCCTTTTGCAGAAGTCTATCCAGAATTATCAGATTTTAATGTGTTTGAGCCTTTTCGAAATCAAGGGATTGGGAATCAACTGCTAGAAGAAGCAGAAAAACGAGTCAAGTTTGTTTCGAGTAAGGTCACTCTTGGTGTAGGTTTGCACTTGGGGTATGGTCCTGCCCAGAAATTGTATATTAAACGAGGCTATATTCCAGATGGGACAGGTGTGTGGTATAGAAATAAACCGCTAGAAATGGGTGCAAGTTGTCAAAATGATAATGATTTAGTTTTATACTTATCCAAGGACTTACAATAAAACGGGAAACTTTTTGAAAATAGGGGATTTAGCTACTTTATGGTATAATGGAAAGAGTTAGATTGAAAGAGGTAGTGAGATGGATGCCAAATTAAGATACAAGGCAAAGAAAATCAAGATTGTCTTTTTTGATATTGATGATACATTGCGGAATTCAAAGACAGGTTTTATTCCAGCTTCAATCCCAACTGTTTTTAAGCAATTACGTGAGAAAGGAATTTTGACAGGTATTGCTTCTGGACGAGGGATTTTTGGTGTCGTCCCGGAGATTCGTGAGCTCAAGCCTGACTTTTTTGTGACCTTAAATGGGGCCTATATCGAAGATAAAAAAGGTCAGGTCATTTATCAGCATCAGATTGAGAAGTCAGATGTTGAGGAGTATATCTCTTGGGCCAAGCAAGAGGGAATTGAGTATGGTTTGGTTGGGAGTCATGACGCCAAATTGTCGACTCGCACCGATATGATGAGTGAGGCTATCAATCCAATTTACCCCGATTTGGATGTGGATCCTGATTTCCATGAAAAAGAAGATATCTATCAGATGTGGACTTTTGAAGATAAGGGAGATGACTTGCACTTGCCTGACAGTCTCTCAGACAAACTTCGTATGGTTCGTTGGCATCAACATTCGTCTGATATTGTGCCGATTTCAGGCTCCAAAGCGACTGGTGTGGAAAAGGTTGTGGAACACCTTGGCTTGAAACCAGAGAACGTCATGGTTTTTGGAGATGGCCTGAATGACTTGGAACTCTTTGATTATGCTGGAATCAGCGTTGCAATGGGAATTTCTCATGATAATATCAAAGAAAAAGCAGATTATATTACAAAAACATTAGAAGAAGATGGCATTTTTGATGCCTTAGAAGGATTTGGTATGGTAGAAAAAGAATTGCATTTCCCACAAGTAGACATTGAAACAGTAGAAGGTCCTATCGCGACTATTAAGACCAATCACGGAGACTTGCGTATCAAGCTTTTCCCTGAACATGCTCCTAAAACAGTGGCTAACTTTGTAGCTCTTTCAAAAGATGGCTACTATGATGGTGTCATTTTCCACCGTATTATCAAGGACTTTATGATTCAAGGTGGAGATCCAACTGGAACTGGTATGGGTGGCGAGTCAATCTACGGCGAATCATTTGAAGATGAATTCTCAGAAGAACTTTACAATATCCGTGGAGCCCTTTCTATGGCCAATGCTGGTCCAAATACCAACGGCAGCCAGTTCTTTATCGTGCAAAATCAACATTTGCCTTATTCTAAGAAAGAAATTGCTCGTGGTGGTTGGCCAGAACCGATTGCAGAAATCTATGCCAACCAAGGTGGAACTCCTCACCTAGACCGCCGTCATACTGTTTTTGGTCAGTTAGCTGATGAAGCTTCTTACGCTGTCTTGGATGCTATTGCTGCTGTTGAGACAGGGCCTATGGACAAGCCAGTTGAAGATGTCGTGATTGAAACAATTGAAATCGAGGACTAAGATGAAAATCGGTGATAAGCTAAAGGGCCGTATTACAGGGATTCAGCCCTACGGTGCCTTTGTTGAGCTAGAAACGGGTGATACGGGGTTGATTCACATTTCAGAGATTCGGACAGGCTTTATTGAAAATATCCAAGAAGCCTTGAAAGTCGATGAAGAGGTTCAAGTTCAAGTAGTGGATTTAGATGAATTTACAGGGAAAGCTAGTCTTTCTATCCGCACTTTGGAGGAAGAAAAGCACCAGTTTCCGAGACGGAGACGCTTTTCAAGCGACCGCTTTAACTATGGCTTTGCTCCTCTCAAACGAATGATGCCAATTTGGACCAAGGAAGCTCTTCAACATTTGAAGAATCAGAAGCACTAATTAGAAACCTCTATGTTTTGTAATGTTAATATAAATTTGCTATAATAGGACCATGGAAGAAGAACAATTATTAAAATCAGGAGAGCGCATTAACCAGCTCTTTTCGACAGATATCAAAATCATTCAAAATAGAGAGGTTTTTAGCTATTCGGTGGATAGTGTTCTCTTGTCACGTTTTCCACGTTTTCCTAAGAAGGGCTTGATAGTGGATTTCTGCGCTGGAAATGGAGCAGTGGGGCTATTTGCTAGCACTCGGACTCAGGCACAGATTTTGGCTGTTGAGATTCAGGAGCGTTTGGCGGATATGGCTGAACGCTCTGTCCGTTTGAATGGTTTAGAAGAGCAAATGGAGGTCATCTGTGATGATTTGAAAAATATGCCTGCTTACATCCAGGGAAGTAAGGTGGATATGATTTTGTGTAATCCACCCTATTTCAAGGTGGATCCTCATTCAAACCTGAACGAGAGTGAACATTATCTCTTGGCGCGACATGAAATCACGACCAATTTGCAGGAAATCTGTCGTAGTGCCCAGAGTATTCTTAAATCGAATGGACGCTTGGCCATGGTTCATCGTCCTGATCGGCTTTTAGATATCTTGGACAGCTTACAACGGCATAATCTAGCCCCTAAGCGCCTGCAGTTTGTTTATCCAAAAAGAGAAAAGGAAGCCAATATGCTTTTGATTGAGGCTATAAAGGATGGCTCGACAAGTGGCTTTAAGGTCTTGCCACCTCTCATTGTCCACAATGATGATGGCTCTTATACGCCTGAACTTGAAGAGATTTATTATGGATCATAAGGCTTATATGTACGTGCTGGAGTGTCGTGATGGATCTTACTATACAGGCTATACGACTGATGTGAGAAGACGCCTCGCTGTCCACAATAGTGGGAAGGGAGCCAAATATACACGAGCACGATTGCCAGTCAAACTCATCTATGCTCAAGGTTTTGCCAGTAAGGAAGAAGCCATGTCGGCAGAAGCCCTTCTCAAGCGTAAGAAGAGGCCACAGAAGGAAAGATTTTTATCTGAAAATCAAGATAGAAATTTACTCAGTTATTTTGAAGAATCGTGAGGAGTCCTTTGACTCCTCTTACTTTTGTCAAAAAGCGAAAAAAATGCTACAATAAAGAGAATAAACAAAATGAGGTATTATCATGTCTAATATTCTAGTATTTGGTCACCAAAATCCAGACTCAGATGCCATCGGGTCATCTGTAGCCTTTGCCTACCTTGCAAAAGAAGCTTACGGTTTGGATACGGAAGCTGTTGCACTTGGAACTCCAAATGAAGAAACAGCCTTTGTCTTGAACTATTTTGGTGTAGAAGCACCGCGTGTTATCACTTCTGCCAAAGCAGAAGGTGCAGAGCAAGTTATCCTAACTGACCACAATGAATTCCAACAATCTGTATCAGATATCGCTGAAGTAGAAGTTTATGGTGTTGTAGACCACCACCGCGTGGCTAACTTTGAAACTGCAAGCCCACTTTACATGCGTTTGGAGCCAGTTGGATCAGCGTCTTCAATCGTTTACCGTATGTTTAAAGAACATGGTGTAGCTGTTCCTAAAGAGATTGCTGGCTTGATGCTTTCAGGTTTGATTTCAGATACCCTTCTTTTGAAATCACCAACAACACATCCAACAGATAAAGTCATTGCTCCTGAATTGGCTGAATTGGCTGGTGTAAACTTGGAAGAATATGGTTTAGCTATGTTGAAAGCTGGTACAAACTTGGCTAGCAAATCTGCTGACGAATTGATTGACATCGATGCTAAGACTTTTGAATTGAACGGAAATAATGTCCGTGTTGCTCAAGTAAACACAGTTGATATCGCTGAAGTATTGGAACGCCAAGCAGAAATTGAAGCTGCAATGCAAGCCGCCAACGCAACAAATGGTTATTCTGACTTTGTATTGATGATTACAGATATCGTCAACTCAAACTCAGAAATCCTAGCACTTGGTGCTAACATGGACAAGGTCGAAGCGGCTTTCAACTTCAAACTTGGAGACAACCACGCCTTCCTTGCTGGTGCTGTTTCACGTAAGAAACAAGTGGTACCTCAATTGACTGAAAGCTTCAATGCTTAATATTTTGAGTGTCAATTCAAATTAGGAAATTCTAATTTGACTTATATCGAAAGGAGTTTTGGCTCCTTTTTTTCTAGGAGTGAAGCATGTTAGAAAATGGCGATTTGATTTTTGTGAGAGATGAGTCAGATATGGGGCAGGCCATCCAGACTTCCACAGGCAACTATAATCATGTTGCCATTTATTTGGATGGGATGATTTACCACGCTAGTGGACAGGCTGGTGTGGTTTGTCAAGAACCAGCAGACTTCTTTGAGTCCAATCATTTGTACGACCTCTATGTTTACCCAGAAATGGATATCCAGTCTGTGAAGGAAAAAGCTTGCAAACATCTAGGAGCACCCTACAATGCTTCTTTCTATCCAGATGGAGAAGGTTTTTACTGTTCCCAGTATATGGCAGAAATCCTCCCCATTTTTGAAACCATTCCCATGAAATTTGAGGATGGGGAGCAGGAGATTAGTGACTTTTGGAGAGAGTATTACAGAGAACTAGGCTTGCCTGTTCCTCTGAACCAAGCTGGGACCAATCCTAGTCAGTTGGCAGCATCGCCTCTGTTAGAATGTAAAGAAAGGAATCTTCATGATTCAGATTTTTAATCCATCTCGTTTGACGAGACAGTCATTTTTTGGAGAATTAATCCGCTATCTGGACCAGCATGATGATGTTATTTTGAGAGAAATTAAGGCTCAATTTCTAGATGTGGCAGTTGATAAACTTATGGAAGAGTATATAAAGGCTGGTTTGATTCGTCGGGAAAATAAGCGTTATTACCTTAATCTTCCTATGCTTGAATCACTCGATAATCTCGAACTGGATCAAGAGATTTTTGTTAGCGAAGATAGTCCGGTCTATCAAGCCTTGTTAGAGCAGAGGTTTGAGACGGAATTACGAAATCAAACCAATGAATCTATTTTAGTTGAAAAGACGGACTTTGCGCGGACTAAAATGACCCTGTCCAATTATTTCTACAAGGTCAAACATCAGTATCCTTTGACAGAAAAACAGCAGGTACTCTATGCTATTTTGGGAGATGTCAATCCTGAGTATGCTCTCAAATATATGACGACTTTTTTGCTAAAATTTCTCAAAAAAGATCAACTGATGCAGAAACGACGTGATATCTTTGTGGACAGTTTAGTAGTCTTGGGCTATATTGTCCAAAATGAAGATGGAAAGTATGAATTGGCCGTCGATTTTGACAAGGAGAGATTAACTTTCTACTTAGCTTGAAATTTTGTTTCTGAGCACATTGTTTGACTTTCCTTAGGATTAAGTATAAACTATATGTAACCGATAACACATATCGGAATAAAACTAAAGGAGACAATCATATGTCACTTGAAAACAAATTGGAACAAGCAACAGGCGCTATTAAAGAAGGATTTGGTAAAGTTACTGGAGATGGTAAGACTGAAGCAGAAGGCGCTGTAGAAAAGACAGTTGCTAAGGCAAAAGAAGTAGTTGAAGATGCTAAAGATGCTGTAGAAGGTGCCGTTGAAGGTTTGAAAAACGCTTTTAAATAAAGATAAAAAAATCAAGGGTTTCATTTCCCTTGATTTTTTACTATCTTATAAATAATTTTCTGCGACGGCTGCATCTCCTGGATAGGCTTCTTTCTTACCTTGGACGATTTGGTAGCAATCGGCTCCCTTACCAGCGATAATCACAGCATCTAATTCTTGACTTGTGATAGCCATCGCTGCCTTGATAGCTTCTTGGCGATCGGCAATCTTTTCAACAGGATGGCTGATATAGCTACTGATTTCATCCGCAATGGCCATTGGGTCTTCATAGTTGGGGTCATCAGCAGTCAGAAAGACTTGAATCTCAGGATGTTGATTGAGGAGAAGTCCAAAGTCCTTACGACGGCTTTCTCCCTTGTTTCCTGTCGAACCTAAGACCAGAGCAATCTTTCCTGTTTGATGAGTTTCTACAACATTGATTAGTTTTTTCAGACTGTCACCATTGTGGGCATAGTCGATGAAAACCTTGGCTCCATTTTTCTGAGTGAGGACTTCCATACGACCCGGAACACGGGTTGCAGCGATTCCTTTTTTGATGTCTTCAAGACTAGCTCCGAGACGGAGACAAGCAAGTCCGGCAGCGACGGCGTTTTCTTGGTTGAAGTGCCCAATTAACTGGATGTCATAGTCTCCAGCAAGTTTACCCGTAGCTGAAAAACTAAAGGCTTTGGAATTCTCGATTTGGTTATCAGACTGGCTACCGTAGAAATCATGGTCTTGATCATCTACCTGTTCTTTTAGTACAGAGAAGTGGTCCATGTCACTGTTAATGATGACTGCTCGGCTATTTTCCATCAAGAGACGTTTGTGGTAGAAGTAGTCTTCAAAGCTAGGGTGTTCAATCGGGCCGATATGGTCGGGGCTGATATTGAGGAAAACTCCCACATCAAAGGTTAGACCATAGACACGTTTGACCAGATAGGCCTGACTGGATACCTCCATGATGAGGTGAGTACGGTCATTTTGCACAGCTTGATTCATCATGTCAAAGAGGTCAATGCTCTCAGGGGTTGTCAATGCAGACTTAAAGAAAGTCTTGCCATCTAGAGTTGTGTTCATGGTCGAGAGCATAGCCGGTCGATACCCTTGAGATAAGATATTATAAGCGAAATAGGCTGCTGTTGTCTTACCCTTGGTTCCAGTAAAGGCAAGGAGTTTAAGTTTTTCCTGTGGATTGCCATAAAACTCCATAGCTACCAAACTCATGGCTTTCTTGATATCACTGACGATAATAGCAGGAATACCAACCTCATAGTCTTCTTCAGCCACATACCAACCGAGGCCTTGAGAGATGGCAGAAATCAGAAATTCCTTCTTAAAGGCAGCACCCTTGACGAAAAAGAGGCTCTTCTCTTTGGCTTTGCGGCTATCATAGCAGATGGTGTCAAATACGACATGGCTGTAGTTGTAGTGATAATGTCCTTGGTCGATAATCTCACGAAAGAGACCATCTTTCTTTAAAATATCTAATACGGTTTCAATCTTAATCATACTTTCTATTGTAAACCGAAAGTCGTAAATTTACAAGTGACAAGGAAAAGTTTATAATGGAAGATAAGGAATTTTTCCTAGTGATTAAAATTAAATGAGGAATCTATGTCTAACGAAAACAATCACCAGCAGGCCCAGATGTTACGGGGGACTGCTTGGCTAACGGCTAGTAACTTTATCAGTCGTCTACTCGGTGCCATTTATATCATCCCTTGGTATATCTGGATGGGGTCTTATGCGGCTACAGCAAATGGTCTCTTTACCATGGGCTACAATATCTATGCATGGTTCTTGCTGGTTTCAACAGCGGGTATTCCAGTTGCGGTGGCCAAGCAAGTGGCCAAGTACAATACCATGCGAGAAGAAGAGCATAGCTTTGCCCTGATTCGGAGTTTTTTAGGCTTTATGACAGGACTTGGTCTGGTCTTTGCATTAGTCTTGTATCTCTTTTCTCCTTGGCTAGCAGACTTATCGGGTGTGGGGAAAGACTTGATCCCAATCATGCAGAGCTTGGCTTGGGCAGTCTTGATTTTCCCATCTATGAGTGTTATCCGAGGTTTCTTCCAAGGGATGAATAACCTGAAACCTTATGCCATGAGCCAAATCGCTGAACAGGTCATTCGTGTAATCTGGATGCTCTTGGCTACCTTTATCATTATGAAAGTGGGCTCAGGAGATTATCTAGCAGCGGTTACCCAATCCACCTTTGCTGCCTTTGTCGGCATGGTAGCCAGTTTTGCAGTTTTGATCTATTTCCTTGCCAAAGAAGGATTACTTAAAAGAGTCCTTGAAACAGGAGATAAGATTAATAGTAAGCGTCTTTTGATCGATACCATTAAGGAAGCCATTCCTTTTATCCTGACAGGGTCTGCTATCCAGCTTTTCCAGATTTTGGATCAGATGACCTTTATCAATAGTATGAGCTGGTTTACCAACTATAGTAATGAAGACTTGGTTGTCATGTTTTCTTATTTCTCAGCCAATCCTAATAAAATCACTATGATTTTGATTTCCTTAGGAGTTTCGATTGGTGGTGTAGGCTTGCCACTTTTGACCGAAAACTATGTGAAAGGTGATTTGAGGTCTGCCTCTAAATTGATTCAAGATAATCTAACGATGCTTCTATTGTTTCTTTTTCCTGCAACTGTGGGAGTGGTCATGGTCGGTGAACCTATTTATACCATATTTTACGGGAAGCCAGATGGTTTGGCATTAGGTTTGTTTATCTTTGCAGTCTTACAGTCAACCATTTTGGGTGTATATATGGTTTTGTCACCAATGCTTCAGGCTATGTTCCATAACCGTAAAGCAATCCGTTACTTTTTCTATGGTTCGGTTGCTAAGCTAGTCTTGCAATTACCAACAATTTATCTTTTTCACAGTTATGGTCCTTTGATTTCAACATCAATCGCTCTTATCATCCCTATTATATTCATTTATCGTGAACTATGTAGGGTAACAGGAATGAGAGGTAATGTGGTATTTAGGAGAACGATTTTAATCAGTTTGTTGACTTTTGTTATGTTCATCGGTGTAGGCGCTATTCAGTGGGTACTGGGATTTGTCTTCCAACCAAGTGGACGTTTGTGGAGTTTTCTATATGTAACTCTTATCGGTGCCATGGGTGGAGGAGTTTATGGAATTATGAGCCTCCGTACCCGTTTATTGGATAAGGTGATTGGAAAAGCCCAAGCAGATCGCCTACGAATCAAATTAAAGTTAACTTAAAAAATATTTATAAATAAAAGGGATAATTTGAACATTTCTATCATGAAATGTTCAAATTATTCTCTTTTTTATTAATTTGTAGAATAATAGCTAAAGTTTGTAGATGGTAATTTAATTTTTCTCAAATTTTACTTAAAAATCTATTGACTAAATAAAACTCAAGTTGTATAATAAGACAAATATTTAAATCAGGAGGTTCTGAAGATGAAAAAGTCTAAAGCCAAGTATGTAGCACTTGCGGGTGTCGTGTTAAGTGCAGGTATTTTATTAAGCGCGTGTGGAAATTCCAGCACAGCGTCAAAAACATATAACTATGTTTATGTTAGTGATCCGTCTAGTTTGAATTATCTAGCAGAAAACCGTGCAACAACTAATGATATCGTGGTTAATTTGGTAGATGGGCTCATGGAAAATGACCAGTATGGGAACTATATTCCATCCTTGGCAGAGGATTGGAGTGTTTCTAAGGACGGTTTGACCTATACCTACAAACTGCGTAAAGATGCTAAATGGTATACTGCAGATGGAGATGAATATGCTCCTGTAACTGCCCAAGATTTTGTAACTGGTTTGAAATATGCAGCTGATAAAAAATCAGAAGCCTTGTACTTAGTACAAGAATCCGTCGCTGGTTTGGATGACTATATCACTGGTAAAACAACAGACTTTTCAACTGTCGGAGTCAAGGCTCTTGATGACCAAACGGTTCAATATACCTTGACACGACCAGAATCTTACTGGAACTCAAAAACAACATCAACCATTCTCTTCCCAGTCAATGCAGATTTCTTGAAATCAAAAGGGGATGATTTTGGGAAGGTAGACCCATCTAGTATTTTGTACAATGGACCTTTCTTGATGAAATCCTTTGTTTCAAAATCGGTTATTGAATTCAAGAAAAATCCTAACTACTGGGATGCTAAAAATGTCTTTGTAGATGATGTGAAATTGGCCTATTATGATGGTAGTGACCAAGATGCACTGGCTCGTAACTTTGTTGAGGGAGCTTATAGCTATGCTCGTCTTTATCCAAATAGTTCAAGTTTTGAAGGAATTAAAGAAAAGAATAAGGACAATATCATTTATAGTTTACAAGATGCTACTTCTTACTTCTTAAACTTTAATCTAGATAGAAAATCTTATAAATTCACTTCCAAGACAAGTGATGCTGAGAAGAAATCGACTCAAGAAGCGGTTCTTAATAAAAACTTCCGTCAAGCCATCAACTTTGCCTATGATCGTACAGCTTACGGGGCTCAATCTCAAGGAGAGGATGGTGCAACTAAGATTTTGCGTAACTTGGTTGTTCCACCAAACTTCGTAAGTATCAACGGAAAAGACTTTGGTGAAGTAGTAGCCTCTAAGATGGTTAATTATGGTAAAGAATGGCAAGGAATCAACTTTGCAGATGCCCAGGATCCATACTACAATGCTGAAAAAGCCAAAGCCAAATTTGCTGAAGCTAAGAAAGAACTCCAAGCTAAAGGAGTTCAATTCCCTATCCACCTGGACATGACAGTTGACCAAGCTGCTAAAAAGGGTGTTCAAGAGGCAAATTCTATGAAGCAATCTATTGAAGCAGCCTTAGGTGCAGAGAACGTTGTAATTGATATTCAACAACTCACTACTGAAGATTATGATAATACAAGCTATTTGGCTCAGACAGCAGCTCAGAAAGATTACGATCTATATAACGGTGGTTGGGGATCTGACTATCAAGATCCATCAACTTATCTTGATATTTTCAATGTGAAGAGCGGTGGAGTGTTGCAAAATCTGGGTATAGAGCCTGGTGAATCTAATGATAAGGCTAAGGCTGTTGGACTGGATATCTACACTCAAATGCTGGAAGAAGCCAATAAGGAGCAAGATCTTGCAAAACGCTATGAAAAGTATGCTGAGATCCAAGCATGGTTGGTAGATAGCGCTTTAGCGATTCCAAATATTTCTAAGGGGGGAACACCAGTATTGAGAAAAACAGTTCCTTTCTCAGAACCATATTCATTAGCTGGTAATAAAGGTATTGAATCATATAAATACCTCAAAGTACAAGATAAGACAGTCACAAAAGAAGAATATGAAAAAGCCAAAGAAAAATGGCTGAAAGAAAAAGAAGAATCCAATAAAAAAGCCCAAGAAGAATTGGCAAAACATGTAAAATAAGGATTTTTCAAGAAAAACGATGGTTTCGAAAGAAGCTGTCGTTTTTTATATAGTTTGAAACTATAACTAGCTCTTGAAAAGAAGAAAATGAGTTGATGAAAATAAGTGGTACAATAGTTACTATAGATTTGGAGGTATTGTATGAGCAAGGAATTACACATTAACACAATTTTGGCCCAGGCGGGTATCAAGTCAGATGAAGCGACAGGATCTTTGGTGACACCGATTCATTTTTCGACGACTTATCAGCACCCAGAGTTTGGTCAGTCTACTGGATTTGACTATACGCGCACCAAAAACCCAACTCGCAGTAAGGCGGAAGAAGTCTTGGCGGCTATTGAGTCCGCAGACTATGCCCTAGCGACTAGCTCAGGTATGTCAGCTATTGTACTGGCCTTTAGCGTCTTTCCAGTAGGAAGTAAGGTCTTGGCTGTCCGTGACCTTTATGGTGGTTCTTTCCGCTGGTTCAACCAAGTGGAGCAGGAAGGCCGTTTCCATTTTACCTATGCCAATACAGAAGAAGAGTTGATTGCCGAGTTAGAAAAGGACGTGGATGTTCTCTATATCGAAACCCCAACCAATCCCTTGATGTTGGAATTTGATATCGAAAAACTAGCCAAATTGGCTCATGCTAAGGGTGCCAAAGTGGTGGTAGACAATACCTTCTACAGCCCTATCTACCAACGTCCGATTGAAGATGGAGCAGATATCGTTCTCCATTCAGCAACCAAGTATCTAGCAGGTCACAATGATGTTTTGGCTGGAGTGGTTGTGACCAATAGTTTAGAACTATACGAGAAACTCTTTTACAATCTCAATACGACAGGGGCAGTCTTGTCTCCATTTGACAGTTATCAATTGATTCGTGGTCTCAAGACCTTATCTCTTCGTATGGAGCGCTCAACATCCAATGCCCAAGAAGTGGTTGCCTTTTTGAAGGATTCTCCAGCAGTTAAGGAAGTTCTCTACACTGGTCGTGGGGGCATGATTTCCTTTAAAGTAGCCGATGAAACACGCATTCCTCACATTTTGAACAGCCTCAAGGTTTTCTCTTTTGCCGAAAGTTTGGGTGGGGTAGAAAGTCTCATTACTTATCCAACGACGCAAACTCATGCTGATATTCCAGCAGAAGTGCGCCATTCTTATGGTTTGACAGATGACCTATTGCGTTTGTCGATTGGGATTGAGGATGCTAGAGATTTGATTGCAGATTTGCGCCAAGCCTTAGAAGGATAAGATAAAGATGGGAAAATATGATTTTACAAGCCTGCCCAACCGTTTAGGGCACCATACCTATAAATGGAAAGAAGCAGAAACGGATAGTGAAATCCTACCAGCTTGGATAGCGGATATGGACTTTGTAGTCTTGCCTGAAATCCGCCAAGCTGTGCAAACTTACGCTGATCAACTGGTTTATGGCTATACCTATGCCAGTGAAGAGTTAATTAAGGAAGTTCAAAAGTGGGAAGCAACACAACACGGTTACCACTTTGACAAAGAGGCTCTTGTCTTTATCGAGGGTGTGGTACCAGCCATCTCAACAGCTATTCAAGCCTTTACAAAAGAAGGCGAGGCAGTTCTGATTAACACACCAGTTTACCCACCTTTTGCTCGCAGTGTCAAGTTGAATAACCGCAGATTGATTACCAATTCTTTGGTGGAAAAGGATGGTCTGTTTGAGATTGACTTTGACCAATTGGAGAAGGATTTGGTAGAAGAGGATGTGAAACTCTATATCCTCTGCAACCCTCATAATCCTGGTGGACGTGTGTGGGAAAAGGAAGTGTTGGAGAAGATTGGCCAGCTCTGTCAAAAACATAGTGTTTTCTTGGTTTCAGATGAGATTCACCAAGATTTGGCCCTCTTTGGTCACAAACACCATTCTTTCAATACCATTAATCCTGCCTTTAAAGAATTTGCTATCGTCTTAAGCAGTGCTACTAAAACTTTTAACATCGCTGGAACAAAAAATTCCTATGCAGTCATTGAAAATCCTAAGTTGAGAGTGGCTTACCAGAAACGCCAGTTGGCTAATAATCAACATGAAATTTCAGGCTTGGGTTATCTGGCGACAGAAGCTGCTTATCGCTATGGGAAGGATTGGCTAGAGGAACTCAAGCAAGTCTTTGAAGACCATATTAATTATGTGGTAGATTTATTTGGAAAAGAGACTAAAATCAAGGTCATGAAGCCGCAAGGAACCTACTTGATTTGGCTTGATTTTTCAGCCTATGACCTGACTGATGAAAGATTGCAAGAGCTGTTGAGAAATGAAGCCAAGGTTATCCTCAACCGTGGTTTGGATTTTGGAGAGGAAGGGAGTCTCCATGCCCGTCTCAATGTAGCTATGCCGAAGTCAGTACTAGAAGAGGTTTGCCAACGCATCGTGACCACTTTTGCTAAACTTTAAAAATCCAGCCTTCTAGGAGAAAAGTATCCTTAGAAGGCTATTTTCATAGGGGAAAATATGGTATAATAAAAAGATAAGGTAAAGGTAAAAATATGGCTAAATTGATTCCGGGGAAAGTCCGTATCGAAGGCGTTGCCCTTTATGAAACTGGTAAAGTTGACATCATCAAGGAAAAGAATAATCGGCTCTACGCTCGCGTCGCAGAAGAAGAACTGCGCTATAGTTTAGAGGATGATTTGGTTTTTTGTGCCTGCGATTTTTTCCAAAAGAGGGGCTACTGTGTGCATTTGGCAGCTCTGGAGCATTTTTTGAAAAATGATGAGCGTGGCCAAGAAATCTTGCAGGGTCTTGAAGAAGGTCATGAAGAAAAAGAAGCCGTTGAAACCAAGGTGACCTTGGGTGGTAAATTTTTGGACCGAATCTTGTCTCCAAAAGCAGAACGTGCCTATGAATTATCGGCTGTGGGACAAGTGGAAGCAGGAACCAATCGTATCTTGTGGACTCTGAGAATCGGGCAAACCAATAGTCAAAAATACTATGTCATTCGGGATATTCCGCTCTTTTTAAAAGTCGTCGAGAAGAGAAAACCTTATATGATTGGAAAAACTTATGAGGAATCTCTGTCTTTGGAAGCCTTTGATGAGGCAAGTCAAGAGCTTCTGGCTTTTTTGCGGGGACTAACGGAGGAAGGACTTAGTCCAGATCTTTTTTTCCAAAACCAGGGTCGGCATCTCTTTTTTCCTCTGACCTTTTTTGAGCAGGGTGTGAATTTACTGATGACCTTGCCGCATTTACAATTTGACCATCAAGTAGATAGCTACCAAACCCTGATTTTTCAGGATTTGCATGCGGGTGCTAATCTATTTGCCTTTATAGTAAAAGAATACTCGGATTATTTTGAAATGGAAATCAGTGAGAGTCCTAGAGTCAATGTCTTTTATCAGGGAGCCGTACTTTTCCATAAAGGACAGGTTTATTTTCTAACAGACCAGCAGATACGTCTTCTCAAGGAAATCAAAGCGTTGCCTTTGGATCAGCATGGAAAGAAATACTTGCAATTTGATAGCAGTGACCGCGATAAATTGGCTTCCTGTTTAACTCTTTTTAGCCAGATGGGGACCGTTTCAGCTCCAGAACGTCTACATATCAAAACTTTTGAACCCTCTTTTTACTTTGATAGGGAAGAAGACAATCGGATTCGTTTAGAAATTCAGTTTGATTATGGAGACAGGAAGGTATCTAGCCGACAAGAGCTAGAAGAATTACCTTTTTCGAGTGATGCTGACTTAGAAGAAAGAGTTTTCCAAGTCTGTTTGGCAGCTGGATTTGAAGCAGACTTTCAATCTTGGCGTCAGGCCTTAAAAGCCGAGTCTGTTTATCATTTCTTCCATGACATCATTCCAGTTTTTGAAAAACTCGGGAATGTTGATCTATCAGACAAGCTAGAAGAAATTTATAGCCTAGCAAGCCCTCAAGTGCAGATTGCTTCCAAGGGAGGTCTCTTGGAAATCCAGTTTGATTTTCAAGATATTGCCCAAGAGGAAATTGACCAAGCCATGCAGGCCTTGGTTGCCAATCAAGATTTTTACATTGGTGCGTCCAATCAAGTCTACTTTTTCGATGAAGAAACCAAGAAAATTCGCCAAAATCTACAGGAACTGGGGCAGTTTGAATTAAAAGATGGGGCCTTGCAGGCTCGAAAATCTTTGGCTTATAGTTTAGCCCATCTCTTTGAAGGACGAGATCGTGTTTCTTTTTCACAAGAATTCCAGAATCTGGCCCAGGATTTGACGCATCCAGAGGACTTTCCTTTGCAAGCAACTCAGGTTCAGGCTGATTTACGAGATTATCAGGAAAAGGGAATTCGTTGGTTGCAAATGCTCCATCATTATGGTTTTGGTGGGATTTTAGCTGATGATATGGGACTTGGTAAAACCCTGCAGACCATTGCATTTTTGACCAGCCAAGTGACAAAAGAAAGTCGGGTCTTGATTTTAGCTCCGTCTGGTTTGATCTACAACTGGGCAGATGAGTTTCAGAAATTTGCCCCACAGTTGGATGTAGCTGTTGTTCATGGCTTAAAAGCTAGTCGTGAAGAGATTCTTGCTGAAAGCCATCAAATCTATGTGACGAGCTATGCTACCTTCCGTCAGGACAGTGAGCTTTATCAAGGGATGGCCTTTGACTTCCTTTTCTTAGATGAGGCTCAGGTAATGAAAAATACCCAGACCAAGATTGCCCAGACCTTGAGACAGTTTGTGGTGCCGTCAGTTTTTGCCTTGTCAGGAACTCCTATTGAAAATCATCTAGGTGAGTTGTGGTCTATTTTCCAAATCGTCATGCCAGGACTTTTGCCAAGCAAGAAAGAATTTATGAAATTACCAGCTGAGCGAGTAGCTCAGTTTATCAAGCCTTTCGTGATGCGGCGCAAGAAAGAAGAAGTTCTGACTGAATTGCCAGACTTGATTGAAGTGGTTTATAAGAATGAACTGGAAGACCAGCAAAAGGCTATCTATCTAGCTCAGTTGCAACAGATGAGAGACCGTCTGGCTCAAGTGTCAGATCAGGAATTTCAGCGAAGTCGTGTGGAAATTTTATCTGGTCTGATGCGCTTGCGCCAAATCTGTGATACGCCTGCCCTCTTTATGGAAGATTATCAGGGTGCCAGTGGTAAACTGGATAGTCTTCGAGACTTGCTGGTACAGGTGGCAGATGGTGGACACCGTGTCTTGATTTTCTCACAGTTCAAGGGAATGTTGGAGAAAATTGAACAAGAACTGCCAGACTTGGGCTTGACTTCCTTTAAAATTACCGGTTCGACCCCAGCCAAGGAAAGACAAGACATGACCAAGGCCTTTAACCAAGGAGAAAGAGATGCCTTTCTGATTTCCCTTAAGGCTGGTGGTGTCGGTCTGAACCTGACAGGTGCTGATACAGTGATCTTGGTTGACCTTTGGTGGAATCCTGCGGTGGAAGCGCAAGCTATTGGCCGCGCCCATCGGATGGGTCAGGAAGAAACGGTTGAGGTCTATCGCTTGGTGACCAAGGGAACCATTGAAGAAAAAATCCAGGAACTCCAAGAACAAAAGAAACATCTGGTGTCACAAGTATTGGACGGCACAGAGTCACGTGGCAGTCTGACCCTAGCAGAAATTAGAGAAATTTTGGGAATTTCTGAAGCCAGCACTTGAAAAATCAAGACAATACGCTATAATGAAGTGTTGAAAGGAAATAGACAAATGAGAGAAGAACGATTTCCATTGGTGTCAGATGATGAGATCATGTTGACTGAGATGCCGGTTATGGACCTCTATGATGAATCTGACTTTATCAGTAATATCAAGGGAGAATACCGTGATAAGAATTATCTGGAGTGGGCCTCTATTACTGAAGAAAAACCAGTAAAACCGATTGAAAAGTCAGTAGAGAAACCTAAGAAGGCTGGCTTAGGAGTAAAAAAAGAAGGAAAGAGCTATGCGGAGGTGGCGCGTGAAGAAGCGCGTGCGGATTTGAAAAAGAAACGCTCAGCAAGTTATCTGACTAAGGATATTACTCCTACAAGACGCCATTCTCAGCCAAATTTGATTAGACAGGGCAATCAACCTACCGCGCCTTTCCAAAAGGAAAATCCTGGTGAATTTGTCAAATATAGTCAAAAATTGACCCAGTCTCATTACATCTTGGCGGAAGAAGTGAGCAATATTTCGACTCAAGCTGAGTCAAAAGAAACTTCAAGTCCAAAGAAAAACAACTATGATTTTCTGAAGAAGAGCCAAATCTACAATAAAAAGAATCAACAAAAAGAACAAGAACGTCAGGTGGCCCAAGAGTTGAATCTGACAAGAATTACGGAATAGGGGAGAAAACATGTCAAAGACATATCATTTTATCGGAATTAAGGGATCAGGTATGAGTGCCTTGGCCTTGATGTTGCACCAAATGGGGCATAAGGTACAGGGGTCAGATGTTGAAAAGTACTACTTTACTCAACGTGGTCTTGAGCAGGCAGGGATTACTATTCTTCCTTTTGATGAAAAAAATCTAGACGGTGATATGGAAATTATCGCTGGAAATGCCTTTCGTCCAGATAACAACGTCGAAATTGCCTATGCGGACCAAAATGGCATTAGTTACAAACGTTACCATGAGTTCCTAGGTAGCTTTATGCGTGACTTTGTCAGCATGGGAGTAGCTGGAGCGCATGGAAAAACTTCAACTACTGGGATGTTGTCTCATGTCTTGTCTCACATTACAGATACTAGCTTCTTGATTGGAGACGGGACTGGTCGTGGTTCGGCCAATGCTAAATATTTTGTCTTTGAATCTGACGAATACGAGCGTCACTTTATGCCTTATCACCCAGAATACTCTATTATCACCAACATTGACTTTGACCATCCAGACTATTTCACAAGTCTAGAGGATGTTTTCAATGCCTTTAACGACTATGCTAAACAAATTACCAAAGGTTTGTTTATCTACGGAGAAGATGCTGAATTGCGTAAGATTACGTCTGATGCACCAATTTATTATTATGGTTTTGAAGCAGAAGGTAATGACTTTGTAGCTAGTGATCTTCTTCGTTCAACAACTGGTTCAACCTTCACAGTTCACTTCCGTGGACAAGAGCTGGGTCAATTCCACATTCCAACCTTTGGTCGTCACAATATCATGAATGCGACAGCTGTTATTGGTCTTCTTTACACAGCAGGATTTGATTTAAACTTGGTGCGTGAACACCTGAAAACATTTGCCGGTGTTAAGCGTCGTTTCACTGAGAAAATTGTCAATGACACGGTGATTATCGATGACTTTGCTCACCATCCAACAGAAATTATTGCGACCTTGGATGCGGCGCGTCAAAAATACCCAAGCAAGGAAATTGTTGCAGTCTTCCAACCGCATACTTTTACAAGAACCATTGCCTTGTTGGACGAATTTGCCCACGCTTTGAACCAAGCGGATGCTGTTTATCTAGCCCAAATTTATGGATCTGCTCGTGAAGTAGACCATGGTGATGTTAAGGTAGAAGACCTAGCCAATAAAATCAATAAGAAACACCAAGTGATTACTGTTGAAAATGTTTCTCCACTCCTAGACCATGACAATGCTGTTTACGTCTTTATGGGAGCAGGAGATATCCAAACCTATGAATACTCATTTGAGCGTCTCTTGTCTAACTTGACAAGCAATGTTCAATAGGATGTTCTCATGGAAATTCCAATTAAAATCATTCGGGCAAGTAAGTCTGATTTAACTGAGATAGAGGCACTTCAGGCCTCATCTTTTCCAGCTGAAAAGCAGCAACCTTCCCATATTTTAGAAGAAAGTATCCGTAAGTGTGCGGATACCTTTCTTCTAGCTAGGGATGAAAATCAGCTTCTGGGCTATGTTCTAGGCGATCCTCAGCCACATAATCCGCAATGTCTAGAAATGCATTCTTTAGTCATTGACTCTGGCCATCAGAGACAGGGCTTGGGCATGCTTCTTCTTGCAGCCTTGAAAGAGGTGGCGGTTGAGCTGGATTACAAAGCTATTCGTTTGAAGAGTCCTGATGAGTTGCTATCCTATTTTGAAATGAACGGTTTTATTGATGAAGAAACTTCCCTTTATGCAGCTAGTCAAGGTTTTAGTATGATTTGGTTTAATCCCTTTTATCTGGAGGCACAATGAAAATCAGGAAAGCAAGATTAGAAGATTTAGATCGTATCGTTGAGATTGAACTAGAAAATTTCTCACTTGAAGAAGCCATTCCTCGCTCGGTTTTTGAAGCTCATTTGCGAAAAATTCAGACCTCGTTTCTGGTTGCAGAAAAAGAAGGCAGAATCATGGGGTATATAGAAGGGCCAGTTGGACCATACCGCCATCTGCAAGATCAGTCTTTTACAGAAGAGATAGAAGATTATAGTCATGAGCCGAGTGGTTATATCTCTGTGACCTGTCTTTCTATTGCCAAGGAAGCACAGGGCCTTGGACTTGGTCAAAAATTATTAACAGCCTTGAAAGAGTTGGCTCTTGAACACGAAAGAGAAGGTATTAACCTAACCTGTCATGACTATCTCATCGCCTACTACGAAAAACATGGATTTGTCAATGAAGGCCGGTCTCAGTCAACCTTTGCAGGGGAAACCTGGTATGATATGGTCTGGGAAGCTAAAAAATAAGCGAGAAAAGCATGCTAGGTTGCTTTTCTTTCGTTTTTAAGATATAATATTATGGATTGTCAACGAGGAGGATAAACTTTTGAGTGAAAAAACAAGAGAAGACGAAAAATTAAGCTTTAAAGAGCAAATTTTACGTGATTTAGAGAGAGTAAAAAAACAAGATAGAAGTGAGCAAGAAAACGAGATTACAAGTTTTGAAACTCCTTTATCTCAAGAAGATTCAGTAGATCCTTCAACTCAGGAACATGAACCTTCAGCAGAAGAGTTGATGGCTAATTCTCTTTCTGTTGTGGATCAAATATTAAAGAATGCTCCTGGTGTTCCATCACGTTCTAATAATATTTCGGATGAAATTGCAGGAAATGAAGAAGTTGCAGAACCTAAAATTGAAGCGGTAGTTGAACCAGTAGAACCTGTTTTCGAGCCAGTTCAACCAAAAGTAGAACCTGTAAAACTTAACGAAGACAAAGAATTTAACGAGATTCCAACAAAGGTTGCGGTGTCGTATAAAACAAGTAGACAACAGGAAGAAGTTAGTACTCCTGCAGTGGATAATGAGCTATCTGAGTTAGCTGAATCGGCAGATAGCCTAGGTTCAGTTCCTAGACGTAGTCGCCGTGAGACAGTTAAACCAGTTAAGAAGAAAAAATCACATTTGAAGGCATTCTTCATTTCTCTACTGATTTTCCTAGCCTTGATTTCGGCAGGTGGTTACTTCGGTTATCAGTATGTTCAGTCATCCTTGCTACCTGTTGATGCAAATTCTAAGGAATATGTGACTGTTCAAATTCCAGAAGGAGCCAATGTCCAAGAAATCGGATCAACTCTTGAGCATTCTGGTGTGATTAAACACGGTGTGATTTTTGCTTTCTATGCAAAATATAAGAATTATTCAGATTTGAAGGCTGGATATTACAATTTGCAAAAGAGCATGAGTACAGAGGACATCATTAAGGAACTGCAAAAAGGTGGTACACCTAAACCTCAGGCTCCATCTCTTGCAAACTTGACCATTCCAGAAGGATATACCATTGATCAAATCGCCCAAGCTGTAGGCCAATTACAAGGTGAATTTAAAGAACCTTTGACAGCGGAAGCTTTCTTGGCTAAAGTGCAAGATGACAACTTTATCAGTCAAGAAGTTGCTAAATATCCAAACCTACTCGAAAGCTTGCCAACGAAAGAAAGTGGAGCTCGTTACCGTTTGGAAGGTTATCTTTTCCCAGCGACCTACTCTATCAAGGAAAGCACAACTATTGAAAGCTTGATTGATGAGATGCTGGCAGCTATGGATAAGACCTTGACTCCGCACTATAGTGCAATTAAGTCTAAGAACTTGACAGTCAATGAATTGCTAACAATTGCTTCACTGGTTGAAAAAGAAGGGGCTAAGACTGAAGACCGTAAGTTGATTGCGGGTGTTTTCTACAACCGTTTGAACCTTGGTATGCCGCTTCAAAGCAATATTGCAATCTTGTATGCCCAAGGGAAACTTGGTCAAAATATCAGCCTAGCAGATGATGCTGGAATTGATACATCGATTAATTCACCATACAATGTTTATACAAAACCTGGTTTGATGCCTGGTCCAGTAGATAGCCCAAGTCAGGACGCGATTGAAGCAAGTATCAATCAAACTAAGAGTGAGAACCTATACTTTGTAGCCAATGTTACAGATGGTAAAGTCTATTACGCAGTGACACAGGAAGAACATGATCGTAATGTAGCTGAGCACGTCAATAGCAAGCTTACTCAAAATAGTAGTTCAAACTAAGACTACAAACATGAGAATCTCAGATAGAGATTCAATATTATCGAAGGAAAGTTGAGAAAAATGGCCGAAAAAACATATCCTATGACCCTTGAGGAAAAGGAAAAACTTGAAAAAGAATTAGAAGAATTGAAATTGGTCCGCCGTCCAGAAGTGGTAGAACGCATTAAGATTGCCCGTTCATACGGTGACCTTTCTGAAAACAGTGAATACGAAGCAGCTAAGGATGAACAAGCCTTTGTCGAAGGACAAATCTCTAGCTTGGAAACAAAAATCCGTTATGCTGAAATCGTCAATAGTGACTCAGTTGCCCAAGACGAAGTAGCGATTGGTAAAACAGTCACTATCCAAGAAATTGGTGAGGACGAAGAAGAAGTTTATATTATCGTAGGTTCAGCGGGTGCGGATGCCTTTGCAGGTAAAGTTTCAAATGAAAGCCCAATTGGACAAGCCTTGATTGGCAAGAAAACAGGTGATACAGCAACAATTGAAACACCTGTTGGTAGCTATGATGTAAAAATCTTGAAGGTTGAAAAAACAGCCTAATGATTAAAAGGAGTAGAAAGAGGGAAAAATCCTTCTTTGCTCCTTTTTAGGTTTAAAAAGAATTGGAGACTATATGAGTTCAAAGAAGAAAAAAAACAAGATGGAGCGTGGTCTGACTAATCGTCACGTGCAGGTTATGGCCATTGCGGGAACAATCGGAACAGGACTCTTTTTGGGAGCAGGTCGTTCTATTAGCCTTACAGGTCCTTCCATTGTACTGATTTATATGATTACTGGGGCTTTCATGTTCCTTATGATGCGTGCGGTTGGGGAAATGCTCTACCAAGACCCTGAGCAACATACCTTTATCAACTTTATCACGCGCCATTTGGGTAAGGGCTGGGGTTATTTCTCGGTTTGGTCCTACTGGCTATCCGTTGTCTTTATCGGTATGGCGGAAATCACTGCTATCTCTCACTATGTTCAGTTTTGGTTCCCAAGCTGGCCAAGTTGGATGATTGAGATTGGATTTTTGACCATTCTAGCCTTGGTCAATCTGATTGCGGTTAAGCTCTTTGGAGAAGTTGAGTTTTGGTTTGCTATGGTTAAGATTGTGGCTATTTTAGCTATGATCGCCACAGGAGTCTTTATGGTCTTGACAGGCTTTAAAACACCACATGGAGTAGCAAGTTTGGCTAATATCGCCGACAATTTCTCACTATTTCCTAATGGTGGAGTAAACTTTGTCATGGCCTTCCAGATGGTTTTCTTTGCCTACCTCATGATTGAGTTTATCGGGGTCACAACTTCAGAAACAAAAAATCCACGTCAGGTCTTGCCAAAAGCCGTTAAGGAAATTCCTTTGCGTATCGCCTTTTTCTACGGTGGTGCCCTCTTAGCCATCATGGCTATCATTCCTTGGCGTGAACTTGCATCCGCTGATTCACCTTTTGTTACTGTATTTGAATTGGCCGGTATCAAGTGGGCGGCAGCCTTGATTAATTTCGTCGTTTTGACCTCAGCAGCATCTGCTCTTAACTCAACTCTTTATTCAACAGGACGTCATTTGTACCAGATTGCCCATGATTCGCCAAATCCATTCCTAAAAGCAATCAAGGCAGATACCCTTTCTCGCCATAATGTGCCACAAAATGCTATCATAGCTTCAGCAATCTTGATTGCCCTAGCGGCCTTTATCAATGTCTTGCCTGGAGTTTCGGATGCATTTGCTTTGATTACGGCATCATCATCAGGTGTTTATATCGCCATTTATATCTTGATTATGGTGGCTCACCTCAAGTATCGCAAATCACCAGACTTTATGGCGGATGGCTATCTCATGCCCCATTATCGTTTCCTAAATCCTTTAACCATGCTCTTCTTTGCCTTTGTCTTTGTGACTCTCTTTTTACAAGAGTCTACATTTGTAGGAGCAATTGGTTCAGCTATCTGGATTATCGGTTTTGGGATTTATAGCCAGTGGAAATTTAGAAAATAGATTCGAAACTCATCAACTCAAGTTGGTGGGTTTTTGCTAGTTTGACAGTCTATTGAAATAAGACTATAATCAAGCTGTAACAGTGTTTAAGGAGGTTTAGATGTACTTTAGATTGGAAAATAAGGAATCCCATAAATCACAAGAAATAGGGAATCTGATTCGTCTTTATAACCGTTCAAAAAGAGAAGAAGCTGAAAGTGAGCCACTTAATCTTTATGTCGAAGATGAAAAGGGCAATCTCCTGGCAGGTTTGATAGCAGAGACTTTTGGAAATTGGTTGGAAATTGAGTATTTGTTTGTAAAAGAGGAACTCAGAGGGCAAGGAATCGGTTCAAAACTATTGCAACAAGCAGAAACTGAAGCTAAGAATCGAAACTGTCGTTTTGCTTTTGTCAATACCTACCAGTTTCAAGCTCCAGATTTTTATAAAATGCATGGCTACAAGGAAGTCTTTAGCTTACAAGACTATCCCTACATTGGGCAAAGATATTATTACCAAAAGAATCTGTAAGATGAATATGAAAGCATAAATCAAAGAGGGGTTCTTGACATAAGTATGAAGGGGATTCTCGATAAATACCAGTTAAATCCTACAAATTGTGTCTTTCTAGACGATATTGAAGACAATGCAATCGTAGCTGAGAAATTGGGAATCAAGTCCTATCAGGTTAAGAAAAGAAGTGATGTCGTCGATATTTTGAAATCCTATATTTAAACTTAACACTCTCTATTTTTATGGTAGAGACTTTTTTGTTAATAAAATTTTACAAAATGACATTTATATATTGCATTAAGTTAGATATATGATATAATGTTGTTAAAAAGAGGCGCAACTTTTTAAAATTAATGAGAATCAAAGAGAAAACCGAGAATATTAATGGAGGAATAAAAAATGGAAGTTATAAATGTAAGTAAAAATTATGGTCATTCAATCATTCTCAAAGATATAAATTTTGAACTTAATAAGGGTGAAATTGTTGGTCTAGTAGGGAGAAACGGAGTTGGCAAGAGTACATTGATGAAAATTCTTGTTCAGAATAATCAACCGACTTCAGGGAATATTATAAGTAGTGATAATGTTGGGTATTTAATCGAAGAACCAAAATTATTTTTATCTAAAACAGGTTTAGAGAATTTAAAGTATTTGTCAAATTTATATGATGTTGACTACAATCAAGAAAGATTTGGAAGTTTGATTCAAGAGTTAGATTTGACTCAGTCTATTAATAAAAAAGTAAAGACCTATTCTTTGGGTACAAAACAAAAATTAGCTTTACTTTTAACCCTCGTTACAGAACCTGATGTGTTAATTTTAGATGAGCCGACTAATGGTTTAGATATTGAATCGTCACAAATAGTTTTAGCGGTTCTAAAAAATTTAGCTTTACATGAAAACGTGGGAATTTTAATATCGAGTCATAAATTAGAAGATATTGAAGAAATTTGTGAGAGGGTCCTTTTCTTGGAGAACGGGCTTTTGACATTCCAAAAAGTAGGAAAAGATAGTCATAATTGCTTGTTTGAGATAGCTTTTTCATCAGCTACAGATAGAGACATTTTCATTACCAAACAAGAATTTGGAGATATTGTTCAGGAAGAGGGACTGAGAATTACTATGTCTGGGAATATTCAAAGTAGTGAGCTTTTTAAATTTTTTAACGAAAACTCTATTAAAGTAGTTGATTTTGAAACTAAAAAAGAGACGATTAAAGATATTTATCTAAATCGTTCAAAATAAAGGAAGGTTATAATCATGAAATTAAATAAATTGAATTTTCTTAAGGAAAATATAAGGGATTTATATTCATCAGGCGTAATATATCTCGGTTTGATTATCTCGTTTATACCGCCGATATTGGTTACATTCTTTATTCTAAAGACTCAAGGGACATCGCTTGGTATTAAGCATATTTCAAACTTTTATGCTATGCTCGGTATGTTAATGGCTGTTATACATGCTAATCGAGTCATTAGTAGAGATTTTTCCCACAATACGATAAGTTTGTTTTATAATCAACAGAAGAATCGGATGATTTACGTCTTGTCTAATTTTCTATATGCCATCTCAGTTTCCATTATTTATGCTTTGAATGGCATTGTGCTACTAGTCATCGTAAGTAAATTGGGTGTTCCAGGTGATTTAGGATTAGATTTTATAGTAGCCATTGTAGTCAATACAATTTTGTTAGTCCTATTTTATTTTCTATTATCTTACACTTTCTATTTATACAAATTGAAAAGTGGCTTGGTATTTGGTATTTTAGTAGCTTTACTACTATTTATCCCTAATATATTAAATACGATTATGATGAATACTAGTAATGATTTGTTTATCAAAGCAATTGAACTTCTTCCTTTTTATTCCTTACCTGTATTTGTTGCTTCAAATACGATGTCTATTAGTCAGTATCTTGTGGTAATCACTACAATCATTTTATTGTATTTTTTCACTCTTAAGAAAAGCAAGGAGTATTCATTTTAGTTTCGTTTAGTATTATTTTGCAGACTTAAAATCTAGTAAAAAAATCAGTCATCTTGCTATGCCCTTGCTCTTGCAGTGTACACGTTTTTGTCTTATGCTAGACTCATTTCCAAAAGCATTATATAATAGTGATATGAAATCAACAAAATAAGAAATACAATCAATCAAAACTCGTTTAAAAGACCCTACTAAAGCTAATACTAAACAAAAAATCAAATAGCAAACTAGGAAGTTTATTTCAAACAATCCAACATACTGATTTTAGGCTGAAGATAATATTGGAGTGCTAATTAATGAGGTTATAATAAATAGCTGACAGCTTGTGTTGGTTTTGGATTTTTTAAGAGTAGATGAGTATTAAAACTATAAGGAGGATGCAGGTGGCTAAAAATTTAAAATTAAAATTAGCTCGTGTAGAGCTTGATTTAACACAAGGTCAACTGGCAGAGGCTGTTGGTGTGACACGCCAGACTATTGGTTTGATAGAGGCTGGAAAATATAATCCCAGTCTCTCGCTCTGCCAGTCCATTTGCAGATGTTTAGGGAAAACACTAGACCAACTATTTTGGGAGGAAGAAGATGTTAACTAAATTCATTCATTATCAATTACTTGACGAAAGAGAAGAACAATTAATCAATAAAGCTGGGGCGGAATCCTTTACCCTCTTCATTGGGCTTGTGCTTCTAAGCTATTTGGTGGCTGTATTAGCTCCCTCTCTTTTTAATCCGAATTTTCTAGTCTATACTCTGATAGTAGGGATTTTGTTTTTTTTCAATCGTGCCCGTTATCTGGGAGTGACCTACTATAGTCGTTTTCATTTTACGATTTTGGGTTGTTTTTTCCTAACCTTGGCGATTACAACTCTATTGATGTTGCAGAATTATCAATTCAATATAGAAATTTATCAGCACAATCCTTTGAATGTTAAATACCTGTCTGCTTGGGTCATTACTTATGTCATTTACCTTCCTTGGGTCTTTATCGGCAATCTCGGTTTGAAGAGTTATGGCGAATGGGCTCAGAAAAAATTTAAGCAAGATATGGATGAACTGGAGAGTGGTGAATAGCTTGTTACTCTTTTCTCAATCCAGCTAAAATGTGTTATAATAGTACTAATTTATTGGAACACATGAAAGTTCTTGAAATTTTTCATTGGTTTCTAGTTAAGGAAGTAGGAAAAGTATGTATCCAGATGATAGTTTGACATTGCACACGGACTTGTACCAGATTAACATGATGCAGGTTTACTTTGACCAAGGAATTCACAATAAAAAGGCGGTCTTTGAGGTTTATTTCCGCCAGCAGCCTTTTAAGAATGGCTATGCGGTTTTTGCAGGTTTGGAAAGAATTGTGAGTTATCTTGAAGACCTGCGTTTTTCAGATAGTGATATTGCCTATTTGGAGTCGCTTGGTTATCATGGGGCGTTCTTGGACTATCTCCGCAATTTCAAGTTGGAGTTGACCGTTCGTTCTGCTCAAGAAGGGGACTTGGTCTTTGCCAATGAACCGATTGTGCAGGTGGAAGGCCCTCTAGCCCAATGTCAATTGGTCGAAACGGCTCTTTTGAACATCGTCAACTACCAGACATTGGTGGCAACTAAGGCAGCACGTATTCGCTCGGTTATTGAAGATGAACCCTTGATGGAGTTTGGGACACGTCGGGCTCAAGAGATGGATGCGGCCATCTGGGGAACACGCGCAGCGGTGATTGGTGGTGCCAATGGAACCAGCAATGTGCGTGCTGGTAAACTCTTTGATATTCCTGTCTTGGGGACTCACGCCCATTCCTTGGTGCAGGTTTATGGCAATGACTATGAAGCTTTCAAGGCTTACGCTGCGACCCACAAAAATTGTGTCTTTCTTGTGGATACCTATGATACCCTTCGCATCGGTGTACCAGCTGCCATTCAGGTGGCGCGTGAGCTGGGTGACCAGATTAACTTTATGGGTGTGCGGATTGACTCTGGGGATATTGCCTACATTTCCAAGAAAGTTCGTCAGCAACTGGACGAGGCTGGATTTACAGATGCTAAGATTTATGCTTCTAATGATCTAGATGAAAATACCATCCTCAACCTCAAGATGCAAAAGGCCAAGATTGATGTCTGGGGTGTGGGAACTAAGCTGATTACAGCCTATGACCAGCCAGCTCTTGGTGCAGTTTATAAGATTGTGGCCATTGAAGATGAAAATGGGAACATGCGCAATACGATCAAGCTGTCTAATAATGCGGAAAAAGTGTCTACGCCAGGTAAGAAGCAGGTGTGGCGTATTACCAGTCGTGAAAAAGGCAAGTCAGAAGGCGATTATATCACTTATGACGGTGTGGATGTGAGTGACATGACGGAAATCAAGATGTTCCATCCGACTTATACCTACATCAAGAAGACCGTTCGTAATTTTGATGCCGTTCCTCTCTTGGTGGATATCTTCAAAGACGGAAAATTGATTTACAACCTGCCTAGTTTGACTGAGATTCAGGATTATGCTCGTAAGGAATTTGACAAGCTTTGGGATGAGTATAAGCGTGTGCTCAATCCGCAGCATTATCCAGTGGATTTGGCGCGTGATGTATGGCAAGACAAGATGGACTTGATTGACAAAATGCGCAAGGAAGCCCTTGGTGAAGGAGAAGAAGAATGAGTTTGCAAGAAACGATTATCCAAGAGCTGGGTGTCAAACCAGTGATTGATGCCCAGGAAGAAATCCGTCGTTCCATTGATTTTTTAAAAAGATATCTGAAAAAACATCCCTTCCTAAAAACCTTTGTACTAGGGATTTCTGGGGGGCAAGACTCAACCTTAGCAGGTCGCTTGGCTCAATTAGCTATGGAAGAACTGCGAGCAGAAACGGGAGATGACAGCTACAAATTTATCGCTGTCCGCTTGCCATACGGAGTGCAAGCTGATGAAGCAGATGCTCAAAAAGCCCTAGCCTTTATCCAGCCAGATGTCAGCTTGGTTGTGAATATCAAGGAATCAGCTGACGCTATGACAGCTGCAGTTGAAGCGACAGGTAGTCCTGTTTCAGATTTTAACAAGGGCAATATCAAGGCTCGTTGCCGTATGATTGCTCAGTATGCCCTTGCTGGTGCCCATAGCGGAGCGGTCATTGGAACAGATCATGCTGCGGAAAATATCACAGGCTTTTTTACCAAGTTTGGTGACGGTGGTGCGGATATTCTCCCTCTTTACCGCCTCAATAAGTGTCAAGGAAAACAACTCTTGAAGGAACTTGGTGCAGATCCAGCCCTTTATGAAAAAATCCCAACTGCAGACCTTGAAGAAGATAAACCAGGTCTGGCTGACGAAGTCGCACTTGGAGTCACCTATGCAGAGATTGACGACTACCTAGAAGGCAAAACAATCAGCCCAGAAGCTCAAGCAACAATCGAAAACTGGTGGCACAAAGGCCAACACAAACGCCACCTACCCATCACCGTATTTGATGACTTTTGGGAGTAAAAAGGTCCTGTGGACCTTTTTACCCTGAGCCTAGAAATGAGAAAGCGAGGAAGGTCCGGGGGACCTTTTTAGCTTCTTGCCCTGAAACTCGAGAGCAAGAATAACCTCCAGTGGAGGTTTTTACCCCGAGCATGGAAACAGGTAAGCGAGGAAGGTCCGGGGGACCTTGAAGCCCGAGTCTAGAAATAAGAAAACGAGGAAGGTCCGGTAACTCGAAGAGTTCGATTTCGTAGTCTCACCCCCGCCCCGCAACGATGACTAGGTTTGAAAAAGCTTGCTAGAGCGCATTTCAAACCAGACAGCGACTGCGTCAAGGGATTAGATGAAAAACTCGTTTTCTAGCTGTTACTGAGTTTAGTCTTTTTACCCTAAGCCTAGAAATAAGAAAGTGAGAGAAGGTCCAGTGGACCTTTTTAGCTTATTACCTTGAAATTCAAAAGCAAAGCAAATATAAATGGAGATTGGACATAGAATCATCTATCAGAAAGCGAGGTAGTTTCGTGAAATCTATCGGTACACAAACATTACAGACAGAACGTTTGATTTTAAGAAGATTTGTGGAAAGTGATGCAGAAGCCATGTTTCAGAATTGGGCTTCATCCGCTGAGAATCTGACCTATGTCACTTGGGATCCCCATTCTGATGTCGATGTGACTCGAAATTCCATTCGTAATTGGGTTGCCTCTTATACAAATCCCAACTATTACAAATGGGCCATTTGTCTCAAAGAAAAGCCAGAGCAGGTGATAGGAGATATCAGCATCGTTGCAATAGATGAGAACGATTCTTCTTGTGAAATTGGTTATGTGTTAGGCAAGAAATACTGGGGTCATGGTATAATGACGGAGTCCTTGAAAGCTGTCTTGGATTTCTGTTTTACTCAAGCAGGTTTTCAAGATGTCAGAGCACGATATGCTAGTCTCAATCCAGTTTCAGGTCGTGTCATGGAGAAGGCTGGAATGTCCTATCTAAAGACTATTACCAATGGTGTAGAGAGAAAAGGCTATCTTGCGGACCTTATTTATTATCAGATAAGTAGGGAAGACTAGTGAAGTTTCTTTTCAGTTTCCATCAAAGTCAGACCTTGTCTGGCTTTTTTTGCAATATTTTTTACATAACCTGATTAAATTCCTATTTTACCCTATCATTGTCCCTATTTTTTCTTGATTTTTGGAGCTATAATAGTCCTATCAAATCAAAGAATGGAGGAAGGCAATGGATAATATTATCTTTTTTATCAGTGTTTTTCTTGCTGGAATTCTTTCCTTCTTTTCTCCTTGTATCTTACCCTTGTTGCCAGTCTATGCAGGGGTCTTACTGGATGATAAAGATGGTGCTCAGGCTTCTAGCGGCAAATTTTCAATCTCAGTTGTTAGTTTATTGAGAACTTTGGCTTTTATAGCGGGGATTTCCTTTATTTTTATTTTACTGGGTTATGGAGCTGGTTTTTTAGGCAATTTGCTGTATGCCTCTTGGTTTCAGTATGTGACGGGTGCGGTTATCATTCTCTTGGGCTTGCACCAGATGGAAGTCTTACATTTTCAGGGTCTCTACAAGGAAAGAAGGCTACAATTAAAGAGAGAAAGACAAAAGGGGAACGGTTATAGTCAGGCATTTTTACTAGGGTTGACCTTTAGCTTTGCTTGGACGCCTTGTGTGGGACCGGTTCTGGGCTCTGTTTTAGCCTTGGCGGCTTCAGGTGGCTCAGGTGCTTGGCAGGGGGCTACTCTCATGTTGGTTTACACGCTGGGCTTGGCACTACCATTTTTGGTTTTAGCTCTAGCCTCCAGCTATGTTTTGAAACATTTCCGAAAACTTCATCCCTACCTTGGAACTATCAAAAAAGTAGGTGGCTTCCTCATTATCGTGATGGGAATTTTGGTTCTTTTGGGAAATGCTTCCATTTTGACTACATTATTTGAATAGAGAGGAAAAAGAAATGAAAAAATGGCAAACATGTCTCCTTGGAGTCGGCTCAATCTGTTGCTTGGCAGCCTGTTCGGCTAAAAATATGTCAGACGAATCTACTATGAAGGAGCAAACAAAAACAGAACAAGTCAGTTCACAAACTGCTACTAAAGGTCAGGCGGTTGCTGATTTTGAACTGACGGGAGTAGATGGCAAGACATACCGCTTGTCTGATTACAAGGGCAAGAAAGTCTATCTCAAATTCTGGGCTTCTTGGTGTTCCATCTGTCTAGCTAGTCTTCCAGATACGGATGAAATCGCTAAGGATGCTGGTGATGATTATGTTGTCTTGACAGTAGTGTCACCTGGACACAAGGGTGAACAAGCTGAAGCAGACTTTAAGAACTGGTACAAGGGCTTGGATTATAAAAATTTCCCAGTTCTAATTGATCCGTCAGGCAAACTTTTGGAAAGTTATGGTGTCCGTTCTTACCCAACTCAAGCCTTTATAGACAAGGAAGGCAAGCTGGTCAAAACACAACCAGGTTTTATGGATAAGGATATGATTTTAAAAACATTGAAAGAAATGGGGTAGAGAAAGATCATGAATGATAAAGTAAAATTGTTTGTTTTGGCAGGAATCTTTTTCCTAGCCATAACCGGTTTCTATTTTCTATTGATGCGAAATGTAGGGCAGACAGATAGCTCGCAAATTGAGAAAGCATTAGTTAGCCAAGGAGGAAAAACAGTGAAAAAAACAGAAGTGAGTAAAGATGCAGACTTGCACGAAATTTATCTAGCTGGAGGTTGTTTCTGGGGAGTGGAGGAATACTTCTCACGCGTTCCTGGAGTGACAGATGCCGTTTCAGGCTATGCAAACGGTAGAGGGGAAACAACCAAGTACGAATTGATTAACCAAACTGGACATGCGGAAACCGTTCATGTCACCTATGATGCCAAGCAAATTTCCCTCAAGGAAATCCTGCTTCATTACTTCCGCATTATCAATCCAACCAGCAAAAATAAACAAGGAAATGACGTGGGTACCCAGTATCGTACCGGTGTTTATTACACAGATGACAAGGATTTAGAGGTGATTAACCAAGTCTTTGATGAGGTGGCTCAGAAATACGACCAACCTCTGGCAGTTGAAAAGGAGGCCTTGAAGAATTTTGTGGTGGCAGAGGATTATCACCAAGACTATCTCAAGAAAAATCCAAATGGCTACTGCCATATCAATGTCAATCAGGCAGCCTATCCCGTCATTGATGCCAGCAAATATCCTAAACCAAGCGATGAAGAATTGAAAAAGACCCTGTCACCTGAGGAGTATGCAGTTACCCAGAAAAATCAAACAGAACGGGCTTTCTCAAACCGCTACTGGGATAAATTTGAATCTGGTATCTATGTGGATGTGGCAACTGGCGAACCCCTCTTTTCATCAAAGGATAAGTTTGAGTCTGGTTGTGGCTGGCCTAGTTTTACCCAACCCATCAGTCCAGATGTTGCTACCTACAAGGAAGATAAGTCTTACAATATGACACGCATGGAAGTGCGGAGCCGAGTTGGAGATTCTCACCTTGGCCATGTCTTTACGGACGGCCCACAGGACAAGGGTGGCTTACGCTACTGTATCAATAGTCTCTCTATCCGCTTTATTCCCAAAGATCAAATGGAAGAAAAAGGTTACGCTTATTTACTAGATTATGTCGATTAAGAGGGCTTTCCTAAGCAGTTAGAGGAGAATTTTGCTATACTGATACTAGTAAGTGACAAAGGAGCCGAGCATGACCTATACAATCTTAATCGTAGAAGATGAATATCTGGTAAGACAAGGTTTGACCAAGCTGGTCAATGTAGCAGCCTACGATATGGAAATCATCGGTCAGGCTGAAAATGGAAGGCAGGCTTGGGAATTGATTCAAAAGCAGGTGCCAGATATCATTTTAACTGATATCAACATGCCTCAGCTAAATGGCATCCAGTTGGCCAGTCTGGTCCGAGAAACCTATCCTCAGGTTCATTTGGTCTTTTTAACAGGCTACGATGATTTTGATTATGCTTTGTCTGCTGTCAAACTAGGTGTGGATGACTACCTGCTCAAGCCCTTTTCTCGTCAGGATATTGAGGAAATGTTGGGGAAAATCAAGCAAAAGTTGGATAAGGAAGAAAAGGAAGAGCAGTTACAAGATTTATTGATCGATAAGTTTGAAGGAAACATAGCCCAGAAGATTCAGTCCCATCTAGCTGACAGCCAGTTTAGTTTAAAGAGCTTGGCCAGTGACTTGGGCTTTAGTCCGACTTATCTGAGTTCTTTGATTAAGAAAGAGTTGGGACTGCCTTTTCAGGATTATCTGGTGCGAGAACGTGTCAAACAGGCCAAGCTCTTGCTTTTAACTACGGATCTGAAAATTTACGAGATTGCAGAGAAGGTTGGTTTTGAAGATATGAACTACTTTACCCAACGTTTTAAACAGATTGCAGGTGTGACACCTCGTCAGTTTAAGAAGGGGGAAGGTCGATGAAGCGTTCTTCACTCCTAGTTAGAATGGTTATTTCTATCTTTCTGGTCTTTCTCATTCTCCTAGCTCTGGTTGGGACTTTCTACTATCAATCTAGTTCATCAGCCATTGAGGCTACCATTGAAGGCAATAGCCAAACGACTATCAGCCAGACTAGTCACTTTATCCATTCTTATATCAAAAAATTAGAAACCACCTCGACTAGCTTGACCCAGCAGGCGGACGTCCTAGCTTATGCTGAGAACCCCAATCAAGACAAGGTCAAGGGAATTCGAGATCTATTTTTGACCATTTTGAAGGCAGACCAGGACTTGAAAGCTGTTGTACTGGTAACCAAATCTGGTCAGGTCATTTCTACGGATGATAGTGTGCAGATGAAAACTTCCTCAGATATGATGACTGAGGATTGGTACCAAAAGGCTATTCATCAGGGAGCTAAGCCCGTTTTGACACCAGCTCGTAAATCAGATAGTCAGTGGGTCATTTCTGTCACTCAAGAACTTGTTGATGCAAAGGGAGCTAATCTGGGCGTTCTTCGTTTGGATATTTCTTACGAAACTCTGGAAGCCTATCTTAACCAACTTCAGTTGGGTCAGCAGGGCTTTGCCTTTATCATCAATGAAAATCATGAATTTGTTTATCATCCTCAACACACAGTTTATAGTTCGTCTAGCGAAATGGAGGCCATGAAACCCTATATTGAGACAGGGCAGGGCTATACTCCAGATCACAAATCCTACGTCAGTCAAGAAAAGATTGCTGGAACTGATTGGACGGTGCTTGGCGTGTCTTCGTTGGAGAAGTTAGACCAGGTTCGGAGTCAACTTTTGTGGACCTTGCTTGGTGCTAGTGTCACCTCTCTTCTTGCCTGTCTCTTCTTGGTGTGGCTTAGTCTTAAACGCTGGATTGCTCCTCTGAATGACTTGAGAGAAACCATGCTGGAGATTGCTTCTGGTAATCAGAATCTTCGTGCCAAGGAAGCTGGTGCCTATGAACTGAGAGAAGTGTCTCATCAGTTCAATGCCATGTTGGATCAGATTGATCAGTTGATGATAGATATTCGTATCCAGGAAGAAACGACCCGTCAGTACCAACTTCAAGCCTTGTCAAGCCAGATTAATCCGCATTTCCTCTATAATACCTTGGACACTATCATCTGGATGGCTGAATTTCAGGACAGTCAGCGAGTGGTTCAGGTGACCAAGTCCTTGGCTACCTACTTCCGTTTGGCGCTCAATCAAGGCAGGGATTTGATTTGCCTGTCTGACGAAATCAATCATGTCCGCCAGTATCTCTTTATCCAGAAACAACGCTATGGGGATAAGCTGGAATACGAAATTGATGAAAATCCTGCCTTTGATCAGCTAGTTTTGCCCAAGTTGGTTCTACAACCCTTGGTAGAAAATGCTCTTTACCATGGCATCAAGGAAAAAGAAGGTCAGGGTCATATTAAAGTTTCTGTTCAGAAACAGGATTCAGGATTGGTCATCCGCATTGAGGATGATGGGGTTGGTTTCCAAGATGCTAGCGATAGTAGTCAAAGTCAACTCAAACGTGGGGGAGTTGGTCTTCAAAATGTTGATCAACGGCTCAAACTTCACTTTGGAGAAGATTACCAAATGAAGATTGATTCTATTCCCTCAAAAGGTACGACAGTTGAAATATACATAAATAGAATAGAAACTAGTTAACTCCCAGTCAATTCTGGGAGTTTTATGCGTAATTGGGCAAGCTTTCTAAGTTGTCTATCTTGCTAAAACGTAGAAAAAACGATATGATAGATAATGACAAAAGAGGTATCAAGTATGAAGGAAAAAGACATTCAAAGAGAAACAAGTCAGATTGTAAAAGATGTATTAGAAAAGGCCAATTTGAAGCAAGGATCCATCTTTGTTTTGGGCCTTTCTTCTAGTGAGGTGATAGGTGGTCAGATTGGCAAGGAATCCAGCCAAGAAATTGGGGAAATCATTGTGAAGACCATTCTAGACATCCTAGAGGAAAAAGGAATTCATCTAGCCGTTCAAGGTTGTGAACATGTCAATCGGGCCCTCGTTGTTGAACGTCAGGTTGCAGAGCAGTTTGGTCTGGAAATCGTCAGTGTCCTTCCTACTCTCCATGCAGGAGGTTCAGGTCAGTTGGCAGCCTTCAAGTTTATGCAAGATCCAGTTGAGGTTGAATTTATCAAGGCTCATGCTGGATTGGATATCGGAGACACTGCAATTGGTATGCATGTCAAGCATGTTCAGGTTCCGATTCGCCCTCTTTTGAGAGAAATTGGTCATGCCCATGTAACGGCTCTTGCTAGCCGTCCAAAATTAATTGGAGGTGCGCGTGCGCATTATCCACAAGATTCTATTAGAAAGTCGTGAAAATGAGAAAAACAAAACAACAACTAGAAAAGATTACCAAATATTCGATTCGTAAGCTAACTGTTGGGGTAGGTCCTGTAGCCATTGGGGCCTTCCTTTTTGGTGCTAGTACCCTTTCAGTAGACAAGGTACAAGCAAATGAAGTGGGGCAAGCAAATACTGTTCATTATCGCTATCTTGCCGAACAGGAATTGACCGAGTCTGAAAAAGCTCTGATTCATCATGAGGTTCCAACAGAATTTCAAGATGAAGATATTATTTATGTAGTTTATCGCAAGAAGGCGACTACCAGTCAACAACTTCCTTACACAGGAAGTAAGGAAGTCGCTCTAGCAGGTCTTGGCTTGGCAACAGCCTCGCTAGCGGTTCTATTAGTTTCAAAGAAACACCGCAGTAAAGTACTAGGGGTTCTGTTAATCAGCTCTATTGGAGTCAGCAATTTTGTACCTTTTACTGCCTTTGCATTTGAAAATAAAGAATTGCTTTCTTATAACCAAACTATTTCGGCTTCTACACATGAAGGTTTGGCTGAAGGGATTATCCACATTGATGGCTATGAATACATTGGATACTTCAAGGAAGCAGAACTCCATCCATCAAGGCCAGCTTCAGCTGAGAAGCCTCAGTTGCCAGTAGAAAAGCAAAGTGCAAATGAAATTGATAAGACAGAAGTAGTTCAAGAAAAACCAGTTTCTGAGAAACCTCAGTCAAGACTGGAAGAGAGCTTGGTAGATATTCCTTTTGAAACAGTCACAAGCCCAGATACCAATCTAGCAGAAGGACAGACTCGTATCGTCACAGCTGGAGTAAATGGTCAGCGTCGCATTGTAACCAAAGTATCGATGGTTAATGGTCAAGAAGTTAGAGAAGTCATCGAAGACCAAGTGGTTCAAAATCCTGTTTCGCAAGTCATTGCAGTCGGAACTAAGAAAGAAGAGCAACCTGCCCCAACTCCAGTACCACAAGCTGAACCAACGCATCAGGTAGCTAAAGGAACGCAAGAGGCAGGCAAAGAAGGTCAAGCCTTAACGCAACCAACCTTACCAAAGGCTCCCGTAGAAGCAAAAGGAACCCAAGAGGCAGGCAAAGAAGGTCAAGCTCTAACACAACCAGAACTACCAGAGGCTCCAGTTGAAGCAAAAGGAACCCAAGAGGCAGGCAAGGAAGGTCAAGCTTTAACACAACCAACCTTACCAGAAGCTCCAATCGAAGTAAAAGGTACACAAGAGGAAGGTAAAACTGGCCAAGCCCTTATACAAGAACAGTTACCTGAGTACAAAGTAACTGAGGGAACCCTTGTTGAAACATCGACTACAGACCTAGACTACAAAACTGAAACGATAGAGGACCCAACCAAGTATACGGACGAAGAAACTGTCCTACGAAATGGTGAAAAAGGTAGCCAAGTTACTAAAACAACTTATAAAACAGTAGAAGGTGTTAAAACGGACCAAGTTCTTTCAACTAGCACAGAAGTTACCAAGGAACCTGTAAACCAACAGGTAAGTCGTGGAACAAAACCAATTGAAGGAACTCTGGTGGAAGAAAGTTTTGAAAAGATTCCATTTAAGGAAGTTATTAAAGAAGATGACCAACTGAAAAAGGGTGAAAGAGTTACTGTCCAAGAAGGAAAAGATGGGCAGAAAAAAGTTACCAAGACTTACAAAACTATCAAAGGTTTAAAAACTGAAGAAGCACCTAAAATTGTGGAACAGGTTCTGGAGTTAGACCAAGATCGTATCGTCAAATTAGGAACTAAAAACTTTGAAAAACCAATCTTAAGTTTGTCACTTGTTGATGTTAATGATTTGAAACGATCATCTCAAATTCGTTATAATTTGG
This sequence comes from Streptococcus sp. HMSC070B10, assembly GCF_001808665.1. GTDB lineage: Bacteria > Bacillota > Bacilli > Lactobacillales > Streptococcaceae > Streptococcus. The sequence continues at coordinate 45,700 of NZ_KV794173.1, forward strand.
AAAATCCAAGTAAGACAGCCATTAAATCTATTACCTTAACTCTGAAAAAGGGTGATGAGATTGTGAAGACATTGAATGTTTCACCAGAAGATCTAACAGCTTCTTTGACAGACTTACAGTACTACAAAGATTATAAACTTGAAACGAAGATGGTTTATGACCGTGGTGAGGGTGATGAGGAAGAAGTTCTGAAAGAAGAACCGCTAAGAATTGACCTCAAAAAAGTTGAAATCAAAAACATCAAAGAAACAAGCTTGATGAGTGTGGATGCTGACGGTAACGAAACAGACACTAGTTTGCTGACAGAAAAACCAGCTGATCTTGCTCCACTCTACCTACGAGTTACAACTCACGACAACAAAGTTACAAGACTGGCTGTTGACAAGATTGAAGAAGTAGAAAAAGACGGAAAAACTTTATACAAAGTCACTGCCAAAGCACCTGATTTAGTTCAACACACAGATGTTTCTAAATTGGCAAACGAGTATGTTCATTATTTTGAAAAACAAAAAGCACACGATGGTGATGTATATTATAGCTTTAACGACCTAGTAACGGCTATGAAAGCTAATCCAAGTGGTACCTTTAAACTTGGTGCAGATTTGAATGCAGCAAATGTACCAACTCCGAATAAACAATATGTACCTGGTAAATTTAGCGGAACTTTAACAAGTGTTGACGGTAAACAATATACCATTCATAATATGGCTCGTCAGTTATTCGATAACGTTGAAGGTGGTACAGTTAAAAACATTAACTTAGGTAATGTTAATATTAATATGCCTTGGATTGAAAATATTTCCGCACTATCAAGAGTAATTAAAAATGCCACAGTTGAAAATGTTAAGGTAACTGGTAGTATCCTTGGTAAAGATGGTATTGCTGGTATCGTAAATAAAGGAGATACTGGTGGATTTCTTAAAAATGTTGCTTTCATCGGTAAACTAACAGGTGTCGGTAACAAAGGTTGGGATCTTGGTGGTATCGCCGGAGAACTTTGGCGTGGTAATATTAAACATGCATACGTAGATGCTGATATTGTTGCAGATAGAGCACGTGTTGGTGGACTTGTCGCTAGAACCGATAACGGTTCTGATCCTAATGGTATTGATAAATACGCTTCTGTTCGTAACGCTGTTACTAAAGGAACTATTGATGTGAAGAACCCTGTTGATGTAGGTGGTTTCATTAGTAAAAACTGGACATGGGGGCGTGTTGCTGACACAGTTTCAATGATGAAAGTCAAAAACGGTGAAGAATTCTACGGTTCTAGAGATTTAGAAGCAGAAGGTGGATATTACACAAAAAACTGGATTGAAAGAAACTACGTTGTTAAAGATGTGAGTGAAGGTTCTCACTCATTTAACGGTTCTCGTAGTAATCGAATCCAAGAAATCAGCCTAGAAGATGCAAATAAAAAAATAGAATCATTCGGAATTACAGCTGATAAGTTTGAAATTAAACCTCTTGTTGAAGATGCACTTAATAACGTAAAACCAAAAACAGATACTTATAAAGATACTCAAGATTATGACGTATCTCGCGAACTTGCTTATCGTAACATCGAAAAACTTCAACCATTCTACAATAAAGAATGGATTGTCAACCAAGGGAACAAGATTCCTGCAGATTCTAAATTACTAACTACTGAAGTTTTATCTGTTACAGGTATGAAAGATGGACAATTTGTGACCGACTTATCAGATGCTGACCATATTATGATTCATTATGCTGATAAGACGAAAGAAATTAAGGCTATTACACAAAAAGAATCTAAGGTTCAACAAGTTCGTGAATATAGTATTGAAGGATTGGGTGATATTGTATATACACCAAATATGGTTGTTAAAGATAGGACACAATTGATCAGCGATATCAAAGCTAAATTAGCTTCTGTTGAACTTGATTCAGATGAAGTTCGTAAGATTAATAACAATCCTAAGATGTTATACATGGAAGAAAGCTTCAAAGAAGTAAAAGATAATCTTGATGCTTTAGTTAAAGCTTTAGTTGAAAATGAAGACCATCAATTAAATACGGACGAAGCAGCTAAACGTGCATTGATTAAAAAAGTTGAAGATAACAAAGCTAAAATCATGTTAGCTCTGGCTTATTTAAACCAATACTATGGAATTAAATTTGACGGATTAAATATCAAAAATATGATGGCCTTCAAACCGGATTTCTACGGTAAGAACGTTAACGTACTTGATAGATTAATCAGCTTCGCATCAAATGGTAACAACCTAAAAGGTGATCAATCACACGATGCATTTAACAGAGCTCTTGCAAGTGCTACTGGTAAAGCTAACTTACACGAATTCCTGAAGTACAACATGGAATTATTCACTAGTGAAACAGATATGAATACTTGGTTCAAGAATAACATTGCAGATAACGCTTATGTTGTTGAGAAACAATCATCAAATCCAGATTTCGCTAATAAGAAACATAAATTATATGAAGTAATTAATAATGGGCATCACGGACGTTATATTTTACCACTTCTGAATTTGAAGAAAGCGCATATGATCTTAATTACGACCTATAATACCATTGCCTTTAGTTCATTTGAGAAATATGGTAAGAACACAGCAGAAGAACGTGAAGCGTTCAAGAAGCAAGTTGATTTACGTGCGCAAGAACAAATCAATTATTTAGACTTCTGGTCAAGACTTGCTGCTGATAATGTACGAAATAATCTTCTTAAGAGTGAAAATATGGTACCATCTGCAATTTGGGATAACCATGATGTACCAGGTTTGGGATGGGTTGACCGTATGGGACATACGAAGAAAGGCGATTTTGCTCCAATTCGTGAATTCTATGGTCCGACTGATAAGTGGCACGGATACAATGGAATGGGTGCATACGCTTATATCTTCCAAAATCCACAACCACAAGAGGCCGTATATTACATCATCTCTAGCATGATTAGTGATTTTGGTACATCTGCATTCACTCACGAAACAACTCACATCAATGACCGTATGGCCTACTTAGGAACATGGCGTCACCGTGAAGGAACAGACGTTGAAGCCTTTGCTCAAGGTATGTTGCAATCACCATCAGTTTCAAATCCAAATGGTGAATATGGTGCCTTAGGATTAAACATGGCTTACGAACGTCAAAATGATGGAAATCAAATTTACAACTATAATCCAAATGTGTTAAATAGTCGTGAGAAAATCGATCACTACATGAAGAATTACAATGAATCCATGATGATGCTTGATTACTTAGAAGCTGAGTCTGTAATCAAGAAAAATACTGGAACAAATGATAAGTGGTTCAAGAAGATCGATAAGAAATATCGTGAAAAAGCGGATCGCAATGGCTTAGTTGGTGAACCACACCAATGGGATTTAGTTCGTGATTTGAATGATGGCGAAAAGAATACGAAGCTGACAAGTATTGATCAACTGGTTGATGGAAACTTTGCAACGAAACATGGATTACCAGGAAATGGTCATTACCGTACTGAAGGATTTGATTCTGCTTATACTGTAGTAAATATGATGACAGGTATTTATGGTGGTAATACAAGTAAGAGTGCGGTTGGTTCAATCTCATTCAAACATAATACCTTCCGTATGTGGGGTTACTTCGGTTATCTAGACGGGTTCTTAGGTTATGCATCAAACAAATACAAGCAAGAATCTAAAGCTGCTGGTAATGTAGGTCTTGGTGATGACTTTATTATTAATAAAGTTTCTAACGGCAAATTCCAAAGCTTAGAAGCATGGAAGAAAGCATGGTATCATGAAGTACACGAAAAAGCCCAAAGAGGTTTTGTTGAAATTGAAATCGATGGTCAAAAGATTTCAACTTACGCACAACTTCAGACCTTATTTGATGCAGCGGTCGAAAAAGACCTTCAAGGTAATGATTTCAAGAATACTGTAGATCTTAAATGGAAGGTTTACAAACAACTCTTGCAAAAATCAGATGGATTTGCTGGTGATTTATTCACTAAAGCATAATCAATAGTAAGAAAATAATAAAAAGGTAGATCAGCTTTGTCTGAATCTGCCTTTTTATGCTATACTTGAAATATGCATAGAAAAACAGTGATTGATTTTAGGGCTTTGGGGGAGAGATACACCTTTACCCAGCCTATTAAAGAGTTAAAAACGAGAGATTTAGCAGAAGTGGCAGATTTGCTGGCACAAGTGGAAAGCTACCAAGAGCAAGGCTATTATGTGGTGGGCTATGTCAGCTACGAGGCTGCACCTGCTTTTGAGGAGAAATTAGCAGTTCATAAAGCTCCTTTATTGGCAGAGTACCTGCTATATTTTACAGTTCATGATAGGGTAGAAACATCCCCTATTCCTCTGACTTATGATGAGGTTGATTTGCCTTCAAACTGGCAGGAAGTAACGTCTGCAGCGGACTATGAAAAGGCGATTGCCCAGATTCACCATCATTTGCGGCAGGGGGACACCTACCAGGTAAACTACACCGTACAACTAAAACAAGACTTAAGTGCCAATCCTTTTGCTATCTACAATCGTATGGTGGTAGAGCAGGAGGCAGGTTACAATGCTTATGTTGAACATGACGAGATGGCAGTGATTTCCATGAGTCCAGAGCTCTTTTTTGAGCAAAATGGCCGCGAGTTGACAACGCGACCAATGAAGGGAACGATCCAGCGTGGAGTGACTGACCAAGAAGATCTTGCCCAAGCTAGTTGGTTAGAACAGGATCCCAAAAATCGCTCTGAAAATATGATGATTGTGGACCTCTTGCGCAATGATATGAATCGTATTTCTGAAGTGGGGAGTGAGCATGTGGAGCGTTTGTGTCAAGTGGAGCAATATTCGACTGTCTGGCAGATGACTTCGACTATCAAGAGTCGGTTGCGAGAGGATGTTGACCTTGTTGAAATCTTCCGCTCTCTCTTTCCTTGTGGTTCCATAACAGGAGCTCCGAAAATTGCGACTATGGAGATTATAAAGGACTTGGAACCACAACCGCGTGGAGTCTACTGTGGAACCGTTGGTCTCCTGCTTCCAAGTGGGCGCCGGATTTTTAATGTTGCTATCCGAACTATTCAACTGTATCAAGGGAAAGCCATCTATGGAGTTGGCGGAGGAATTACATGGGATAGCACCTGGGAGTCTGAATACCGTGAAGTTCATCAAAAGGCAGCTGTTCTCTATCGTAAAGAAGCTCGTTTCCAACTGATTACTACAGGGAAAATCAGCCAGAAGAACTTGCTGCTTGAGAATCAACATATAGAAAGGCTGAGAAAAGCTAGTCGGTATTTTGCCTTTCCATTTGATTCAGAAAACTTGAAACAAAAGATAGAGGAGGAGTGTCAGGTTTGTGATGCTAATCAAGATTACCGCTTACGTATTTCTCTCAGCAAGTCTGGAGAGATAGAAGTCGAACGCCGAGTATTAACACCCCTCAGTACAAGCTTTTGTCAGGCCAAACTTTGTCTGCAAGAAGCGGATTTGAATCAATCCTTTACCTACTTCAAAACGACTCACCGACCGCATTTGAACCTAGGAGAGCAAGAGATCATTTATCATAATGTAAAAGGAGAACTTCTTGAAACCTCTATCGGAAATTTGGTTCTGAAAATCGATGGGAAACTCTACACACCGCCTATCCGACTGGGAATCTTACCAGGAATTTACCGTCAACATTTGCTGGAAATAGGACAGGCAGAAGAGAAAGTTTTGACCTTGGCAGATTTTGCCCAAGCAGAAGCTATCTATGGCTGTAATGCAGTGAGAGGATTGTATGAGTTGCAAGTGATAGGATTGTGAGTTTTATCTATTAATAGCTTTTAGTATATATTAATACATATTTTTGTTATAATGTAATCGTAAATAATAAAAATTTAAAGGAGATTTTTATGAGAAAATCAAAAAAAATTTTGGTTACAAGTTTAGCAGCAACTACTTTTGCACTTGTTTCTCTTTCAGATACAATGGGGATGTTGCCTTTCTCATCTCAGAAAGTATCTGCTCAAGAAAAGGATGCGTCTAAAAATGGTAAGATTGAAAAAGAGAATACAAAACCCGCACCAAAACCCGCACCAAAACCCGCGCCGAAGCCAGTATCAAAACCTGCGCTGAAGCCTGCACCAAAACCTGCACCAAAACCCGCACCAAAACCCGCGC
>NZ_KV794174.1:0-1020 GCF_001808665.1 Streptococcus sp. HMSC070B10
GTCTAAGTATAGTGGTACGATAGCTGAAAATAAAGACCTAATAGATGCATTATTTAATGTTTATAAAAACGTCACAACAAGTGATTTATATAAAAATAGTAAAGGCTATAAAAAATATTTAAAATCTATTTTGCCAGCTTTATATGCTGCTTATCGTTTTAAGAAAGATAGATTCGGGAATGTAATTGTTTACAAGGATACGACTTTATTTTGGAATAAATTAGATGAATTTTTGAAGCTTAATAAGAAACTTAATCAGAATAAATCCTATGCTATAGCTCTGTATAGTAGTGGTAAGCCTACTAAAGCGTTTGAGTCTTTATTTGCGAAGCTTGGTAATACACGTTATAATGAGGGATTAAGGAATGTTCTAGCTACTTTTGATGAAAATACTAAGATGGCCCACAAAATCGTTAAAGTTGGAGAAAGTCTAGTAAAAACAACAAATAGTTTGTTAAAAGAAGAATTCATCAAAGAAGTGACTTTTAAAGGCGCTTTAAAAAATGTCTGGAAATCTAGTAAAGCTGGTGGAGGAAAAGGCTTAGTTGAGTCTGCTACAGATAGCTTTAAAAATTACAAAGAAGGTTTTAAATCCGCTTCGAAGTTTGGTAAGTTTTTAAAAGGATCTGCAGTTGTTGGTGTTGCTTTAGATGTGGTTGATACTTTTTCGAAAATCCACGATAATAAACAAGAGGCCAAACGTCAAGGTCTAAGAGGAAATGAAGTTAATGCTAGTGTGGCAACAGGTTTTGTGATAGATGCGGCCAAGGCGGCAGGAACTACTGTTGCGGCAACAGGAGCAGCGAGTGCTGGAGCTGCAGTTGTAGGCGCTTTAGCAGCGGGTGCGCTAGGTGTTGCTACTGCTCCTGTTTGGTTAACTGGCTTAGGTGCAATCGCAGCATCCGCAGTAGCGGTAGGTACTTTAAACTGGGCCGATAAAAAGTTTAATATTACGGGTAACCTTAAAAAAGGTGTCAATAGCCTGATAAAAGGCATGAGAGGATGGTTTAAATGATACTG
>NZ_KV794174.1:1120-1742 GCF_001808665.1 Streptococcus sp. HMSC070B10
ACAATCCCTCTTTGTATCAAGGCTTGATTATTACAGGAATTATTGTTTGGGTATTAAATCTAGTTTTTCTTTTGGATCTTAAGCGAGGGATATTAACCAGTTTTGGAACCTATCTCATGTATCTGACTGGTCATATTTATATCATTATTGGTTTTGGTGCTATGAGTGGGGACCATAATTTTATTGGATTAAAGCTATCCCTTCCTCTTATACAATCCATTATTGTAATAGCCGTCATGAGCTGCTTGGTCAATTTAGACTCTGAAGAAATTATCTCACAGAAAGCCAGCAAATTTATGGTTAATTTTTTACTTGCTCCTCCACTTATTTTATCGTGTGTCTGTATATTTTTAGCGATGTTTGGATATGAATATTTTTGGGGATGGGGAGCGTCTTTATTATCAATGGCTTTTGGACAAGCTGTGTACTTACCTTGGTTTTATATTATTTATGCCTACCAACACCGTCATGATGTTAAGGAAATAAGACCAATTAAGCATATAGAAGTGTCTTCGGATTTGATTCAAAATAAAGAATTTGATAAAAATAGATTTAAAAAGGAAAAGAAACATGATTAAAGAAATACAGCTACATATGAGCCATTTGATGACAGACCAGGTCC
>NZ_KV794175.1:0-8327 GCF_001808665.1 Streptococcus sp. HMSC070B10
AATTACCAAATGGAAAAGTGATTACAGTAGAAGTCCCAGTAACAGTCACACCAAAGGCGACTCCAGCTCCAAGAGAAACGGTTAAAACTACCCCAATCGTAGTAGAGGTTGGAACTCCAATTGGCAAAGATGATGTTAAGAAACATATTGAGTTACCAAAAGGTGCCGAAATCGTAGAAGTTGGAGAAATCCCAGCAACTGATACGGCAGGACAAAAACCAAGTGTTAAAGTAAAAGTGAAACTACCATCAGGAGAAATCGTAGAGGTAGAAGTCCCAGTAACAGTCATACCTAAGCATGTTGAACCATCAACTCCAAACCAACCAGCTTCTCAACCATCAACACCTAAAAATGTTGAAGTTCAAAAAGAATTGCCTAACACAGGTACAGAAGCCGACTCTAGCTTAGCAGCACTTGGACTTTTAGGTGTCTTGAGTGGATTTGGACTTGTTGCTCGCAAGAAAAAAGAAGACTAATTCTAATTAGATTTTCTGATAAGAATAAGGAGTAGGATATCATATCCGCTCCTTTTCTTTTTGGGATTGAGATGAGAGTTATCATAGCATTGGTTAAAAATTTTCGGTGATTTTATTGTCAATTCTCTGTAGATTTTCTCGTTCTAATCCCATATAGACAAGATTACAGAATCATGATCTATAAGTTGTCTGGCTTGACTTTCTTGATGGAAATTATATAATAGTTGTAATAAAAAGAATTACAATTAAAAAAGAGGAGCATTTATGACCTATGAATATAAGAGCCACATTTATTTGGCAGAGGCAGTTTTAAATGTAAAGGATTTGGCAAGTCAAACAGCCTTTTATCAGCAAGTTATTGGTTTAGAAATCTTATCTAAAACTGAGACAGAGGTAGTTCTAGGACTGGGTGGAAAAGCCTTGGTACACTTGATTCAAGCACAAGAGAGCGGAGAAGTGAGGGAACATTATGGCCTTTATCATCTGGCAATTCTCTTGCCGACACGAAAGGCTTTGGCAAATGTCTTAAAACACCTGACAGATTTACAGATTCCTCTTGTCGGCGGTGCAGACCACGGTTACAGTGAGGCTCTTTACTTGGAGGATTTGGAGGGGAACGGCATTGAACTCTATCGAGATAAGCCGGTTTCCACATGGGATATTCGAGAAGATGGACGTATTATCGGGGTCACTGAGGCTCTTGCGGCACAGGCTATCTATGAGTTGGGGGAAAGAGTAGAGCCCTTTATCCTAGCAGAAGGTACGAGAATGGGTCATATCCATCTTTCCGTCAAGGATAGTCGAAAGTCCAGCCAGTTTTATCAAAAGGTGTTAGGACTAGAGGATAAATTTAGTGTGCCTAGCGCTAGTTGGATTGCGGCTGGAGATTACCATCATCATTTAGCAGTCAATGAATGGGGAGGAAAAGGCTTAGCTCCGCGTAAGGCAGGTTTGCCAGGCTTAGCCTACTATGTCATTGAAGTCGCTCGTAAAGAAGAACTGTTAACGATTGCCCAGCGAGCGCAAGAAGTTGATGCACCAGTTAAGTGGCTGACATCTAGCCAGTTGGAAATCACAGACCCAGACGGAATTGTGACTCGTATTCGTTTAGATAGGATATGATGACAATCAGAGGATCAATTGTAGAAAGTGCTCCTTATTCTAGTCAGATATGTAGAAAATTTGATATGATAGTAGGGAACAAGGAGAAGAATACAATGACCAGTGAATACCAGAAAATGATAGCGGGAGAGGTTTACCGTCCATCGGATCCAGAATTGCGAGCCTTGGCTCAGGCTTCTCGCCAAAAACAGTCTGCCTTTAACAAGGAAGAAGATCCCTTGAAGGGAGTCGAAATCATCAAGGCTTGGTTTGGGTCAACCGGACAAAATATCTTTGTCAATCCACGACTGGTGGTCGATTATGGGGTCAATATTCATCTAGGGGAAAATTTTTATTCTAATTGGAACTTGACCATGCTGGATGTTTGTCCAATTCGCATCGGGGACAATGCTATGATTGGTCCCAACTGTCAGTTCTTGACTCCCCTCCATCCATTGGACCCGAAGGAACGCAATTCAGGTGTGGAATACGGCAAACCTATTACTATCGGAGACAATTTCTGGGCTGGAGGTGGTGTTATTATCCTTCCTGGAGTGACATTGGGTAATAATGTTGTTGCTGGAGCAGGGGCTGTAATTACTAAGTCCTTTGGTGACAACGTTGTCCTAGCTGGTAATCCTGCACGTGTGATGAAGGAGATACCTGTGAAATAAAGAGATTGGTAAAAAAGTTTTTAAGATAAGAAAAGCGCATCATATCAGGTGTTTAAAAAACGTTGATAGGATGCCTTTTATCATAAATTAGATTAACTTTTTTTCAATTGAGTGTTTACCTAGCTTTTTGATAGGTTTCACGCTAGAAGTTTTACAAATTCTTTCTCTTCTTGGCATTTTTGGTCAGGGAAACCTGGTAAGTATCCTGTTCTCTAGTGAGGTAATGGATGATTTGAAAGTCGTTGGTTTGAGCCTTGAAATCCACTTCATAGACAGTGGTGACTTGTTCTCCATCATTACTGGTATCAATCGAGATAAGATCTAACTCAGTACAGAATTGTGATAGCCCAGATTGGATAGTTTGGAGTTGCTTTTCTTGGTTCGCAATTGTGATGGTCAATAGTCTGCGACGTTGGTGATTGCTCTTGCTTTGTTGCTTTTCTAAAAGAAGCCATACTGCTAAGATAAAGACGGTGAAGAGAACAGCTAAGACTAGGTAGCCTGTCCCTGCTGCCAGCCCGATAATCATAGCAAGAAAGATAGCAATTAGTTCCCGTGAGCCACTGGTGGCTGAACGGAAACGAATGAGGCTAAAGGTTCCTGCAACAGCGATAGAGGTTCCTAAGCTGCCATTTACCAGAAAGATGACCAAGGTCATCAAGCAGGGGAGTAGGGTCAAACTAACAGCAAATTCCCGTGTATAGAGGGTACGGTGTTTGTAAGCCCAGGTCAGCGCCAAACCTAAAATCAGGCTGACCAATAGAGCCAGAAAGAGCTGGATAGGGTCTGCAGTGGCAGTTGTGTCGTTGAAAATAGAGTTGAAAAGATTAGACATAAGTAGTACCTACACTTTCTGTGCTTGGTCGTGGGCTATAGTCCAGCCCTTGAGACTTGTGGTAGGCGCAGCTGTATTTTGAAAATTTCTGCTCTACCAGTCCATATTGGTCGAGAATATCTTGTAGCCATTGGGGTTTTCTACCAGGTGCTTTAATTTCCATGATGACAATGTCCTCGTTTAGTAGAGGGAAACCGTCCTTTCCTGAAAATAAACTGACATTATTATCACGATAGGTTAGATTTTGGTCAATGGTGATACGAATTTTATTGTAGGGAAATCCGCTAATTTCTTTCTTTTCCTTGAGAGAAAAACGGTCGTAGTAAATATACATACGAGGGACAATTGCTTGCTGATATTCCTCTTGGAGTTGCTGAATTTTTTCAATCATCATTCGGTCCTTGATACTGCTATCCAGCTGTCCCTTGGTCATAAACTGGGTGATAGACTGGGGAGTCGATAAGAGACGATGTTTTCGTCCGACACCAGCTCTATCCTTAGATTTGATTTCTAAAAATACCTGACTATCAGGCTGGACTTGACTGAGATAGGTTCGCATCCGAATCTTTTCTTTGCGCTTAGTACCTTGGCCATCCTCCTGAATCATATCAAATTGCTCTGTATCAAAGTAGATGTTGGAAATGGTCGAAGTTGGATAATCATCCTCGACGAGGTATATTTTTAAGTCCTCTATTAAATTAGCCAAGTCAGCTTTAGCAACGACATATTTGGTTTCAATTCGTTTAAAGCTTGTTTTAATTGGTTTCATAAATCCTGTCTCCTTTATCAAACTATTTCAGTACACTATCTTATTAGCAGATAGGTGTGTCTGGGCAAGTTGAACTTGCTTGTAATTAGTCTATGGAATTTTCCTAAAACTTTTGTTAAAGATAACTTAATTGAAACTGAACTTAAGAAAACTTTCAGAAAAAGTTTAGATTTTTTTCAGACTTCCCCTGTAAACTAAGCTCAAGCTAAAGGAAGGCGAGGAAAAAGGTATGAAATCAAAAAAATGGACCCTAATCTTAACCAGTGTAACAGCTTTGACCTTGATGACAGCTTGTGGGCAGTCAACGACTAAGTCAAGTACAACTGCAGCGGCAGATACTACTGCCATCACAACTTCAGCTAAAAACAGTCAATCTTCTTATTTTACAGAAAAGGACTATGATACTTCTTATGATGAAAGCACAGCCTCTAAGATTGAGCTATCAGGCTCATCTGCCAGTGTCTCTGGAGACGGTGTGACAGTTTCTGGCTCAACGGTGACCATCTCAAAAGCAGGTACCTATGTGATTTCAGGTCAGTCTGACGGAGTGCAGATCAAGGTAGAGGCAGATAAGTCTGATGATGTGAAACTTGTCCTAAAAGGCGCGACCATGACCAATACCAATGCAGCGATTTCTGCGACATCAGCCGGTCATGTCTATTTGACTCTGTCAGAGGGAACCACCAACAGTCTCTCTGACTCAAGCTCTAACAGTGATGAAAAGGCAAATGCCGCTCTCTTTTCTAAGGTTGATTTGACCATCAATGGCTCAGGAACTCTCACTGTAGATGGAAAGAAAAGCAATGCTATCAAGGCAAATGATAGGCTTCACATCACGGGTGGTACCTTTAACATCACATCAGTTGGCGATGCCTTTAATGTCAATGATGAACTCAACATCACTGGTACAACCATGACCATCGATGCTAAGGAAGATGGCGTTAAAGTTGATAATGATGACGATATGACTGTTGGAAATATGTATTTAGCTAACAATACCATAACAGTCACAGCAGGGGATGATGGCATTCACGCTTCTGGCAACCTAGTGATTGATAGCGGTACTTACACAGTCAAGAATGCGACTGAAGGAATTGAAGGGAAATCCATTACGATCAATGGTGGCGATATCAATGTCTACTCGACAGATGATGGAGTCAATGCAGCCAATAAAAATGCCCAGCAAAGTGATATTTACTTTACTATGACAGGTGGAAATCTAACTGTAGAAGTCGGTCAAGGTGACACAGATCCAGTTGACTCAAACGGGAATATCACGGTTACCGGTGGAACCATTAAATTGATAGGACAATCAGGCTTTGACTTTGATGGAACAGCAACTTACACAGGTGGGAATATCTACATCAACGGCGAAAAACAAACAGATATTGTCAATTCTATGCCTGGAGGCGGAGGTCCGAATGGAGGTTCTGGCGGTCCAGCACCTGGCGGACGAGGATAAACAAAAAAGGATAGCATTCAATTAGAATGGCTATCTTTTTATATGGGTGATAAATTGATATGTTACGAGGGATTTTATAATCGTAGCTTTCAAAGGCTAAATTGTTCAGTCATCCGTTGTTGTTTACTTAAATTTCTTGAATTTTAAGAAGGTATTGAGTAGTTTTCCCTTAAATGTTTTGGTAGGCGATTGTGAGGGAATTGAAAAATTCAACTGCTAGGTGTTCTTGGTGACCGAGCTCCATCTAGCTTGGGGTTGCTTCTGGGGAAAAGACGCCTAATTTGATGCGGAGTCCACCTTTTTTCATCTTGAACTGATGCATACCATACATCTTGATATCAAGGCTTGTATCGGACATGAGAGTAGCAGTATCACCTGCCATAGAAATTTTTGTATCGGCATCCGGAACGCCTGTTTTTTCAGCATCTAGACTGATAAAGATTTTTTGATAAGTTGGTTGACCGTACTCTCCAATCAACTCCTCACTTCCTGTCCACCGTGAACTCCAGCAAATACAAAACGTTCAGGGTGAATTTTAAAAGGAAGTGCTTGGTCACCCATTTTATTTAGTCCTTGGTTGAAGGCGAAGAAATCTCTCAAAGTAAATCCATCCACGTAAGCAGCTTGTAGGTTACGTCCCTTAACCGAATTCTTAGAAATGCCATGCCGCATTTGGTCTGATTCTGCTAGACGGTCAGCGTAGAGTTCGAGGATTTTTTGACTTCCAAGGGCTAATTTGGTTTCAATTAGGTCTTGAAAATTTCTTAGTCTGTTTCATATAAAAATGAGTAAAATGAATTCCCATTACCAAGGTCATTAGAGTTGCGATAGCAATGACGATGGTTGGATTAGCCGAGAAAAGTAGAGGGGAAATAGGCCTTTAAAAAGTGGACAGAAAAGACCATTTCGGAGTATAGAGAGGAAGTTCAAAAACATTTTTAGAAATAAGACATGTGCATTATAAACATCAGATACGAATCTGGTGCTTTATTTTTTAAAGAATTTCAACTTTTTTCTTGACAAGTGAGTAAACACTCACTATAATAGGTCTATATTCAGTAAGTGAGTAAACACTCACCTAGGAGGAAGCATATGAAAAAATTGCTACATTTACAAGATTTGGATAAGTCTTTTTGTCGTCAAATGGTTTTGAATCATGTCAGCTTTGAATTGCAGCCGGGAGAAATTATAGGCTTAATAGGTCCGTCTGGTGCTGGTAAATCGACTATGATTAAGACTATGTTAGGGATGGAAAAAGCTGACGGAGGGGTTGCTTTGGTATTGGATCATACTATGCCCAATCGTCATATTTTAGGAGATATTGGTTATATGGCCCAGTCAGATGCCTTATATGAGGCTTTGTCAGGTCAAGAAAATCTGGAATTTTTTGGTCAGCTAAAAGGGCTATCCAAAAGAGATCTGACAGCTGAAATTGCCCATGTGGCTCAAGTTGTGGATCTGACAGAGCATTTGAATAAAACGGTATCCGGTTATTCTGGAGGAATGAAGCGACGCTTGTCTTTAGCCATCGCGCTTCTGGGGAATCCTCAGCTCTTGATTTTGGACGAACCGACAGTTGGAATCGACCCTTCTCTTCGGAAGAAAATCTGGAAAGAATTATTCGCGCTTAGAGACAATGGGGTTGGGATATTAGTTACTACCCATGTTATGGATGAAGCAGAGTTAACGGATAAGGTCGGCTTATTATTAGGTGGAAAAATCATTGCTTTTGATACACCGCAACACTTAAAAGAAAGTTATCAAGTTTCAAGTATTGAAGAAGTATTTTTGAAAGCAGAAGGAGAGTAAGATGAGAACCATTGCTATTGCTAAAAAAGTTATCAAAGAATTGATTCGTGACAAACGAACCTTGGCTATGATGTTTGTAGCGCCGGTATTTATTATGTGGCTGATGAACCTCATGTTTTCAGCTAGTACAACCGTGAATGTCAAGTTAGCGACACAAGATCTATCAACTGGTTTGATAACGAAAATGGATGAGCTTGATCATTTGGACATCGAGACTTATCAAGACTTAGATCAGGCCAAAGAAGCGCTAGCAAATGAAAAAGTCGATGCTGTGATTTCTTATAAAGACGGTGAGTATCAGGTCGACTACGCAAATACAGATGCCTCCAAGACATCTATGATACGACAAGTGTTACGAACAAGTATCGCCAGTGAAGGCACCGATCAGTTACTATCTCGTATCAAACAAGCTCTTCCACAATTGAAATTAGATGCAAAGGTGCCTGAAATCAAAGAATCTTACCAATATGGAGATAAAAATACTGGATTCTTTGCACGTATGATTCCAATTTTAATTGGCTTTGTGGTCTTCTTCTTTGTCTTTTTGATTTCTGGTATGGCACTTTTGAAAGAGCGCACAAGTGGAACCTTGGATCGCTTGTTAGCAACCCCAGTGAAACGTTCTGAAATTGTCTATGGCTATATGTTGTCTTACGGTATTATTGCGATTTTTCAAACGACAGTTGTCGTCTTAGCAGCAATTTGGCTACTAGATGTAGAAGTTGTAGGAAATATTTTAAATGTTATAATAGTTAATGTGGTACTGGCTCTTGTAGCACTAGCTTTTGGAATTCTCTTGTCTACTCTAGCAAAATCAGAATTCCAAATGATGCAATTTATTCCTCTCGTGATTATGCCTCAACTCTTTTTCTCAGGGATTATTCCATTGTCATCCATGGGAGAATGGGCTCCAACTGTGGGGAAATTTTTGTCATTAACCTATTCTGGTGATGCAATAAGCCAGATTATTCTTTACGGACACAATCTTGGTGATATTTTGCCAAATCTTGGTGTTTTAATGATTTTCTTGATCATTTTAACAATTCTCAATATTGTTGGATTGCGTCGTTATCGTAAAGTTTAGAAATCAACATAAATAATGCTAAAAAGGTGTGAAGATTAGATGGATAAGACTGTTTTTGAATCGTTTGAAGATTACTTAGAAGAAGCGAATTACCCTCAAGGAAAGAAAAAAATCATG
>NZ_KV794175.1:8427-45754 GCF_001808665.1 Streptococcus sp. HMSC070B10
AGGCAGCAGTGGATCTCATATCAACTAGGAGTTACCATGGGACCTCAACTCTTCACATAGCTGAGCGTGCTGGACTAAGCCAGGCAACTTTGTTTAAGTATTTTAAGACGAAGGATGATCTACTGACGGCTATTTTACATCCTGTAGTCCCAGGCATTTTCGGTAGTTTTGTTGAGGAACTCTTAGCTTTTGAAACGACAGAAGAGAGGGTTCGTTATCTCGTCCACGATCGTATGAGCTATCTCAAAAAAAATCGTGCTTTGATGAAAATCATTCTGCAGGAGAGTTTTTCAAATAAGAAACTAAAAAATGAACAGATTTTTATCTGGAATGCTATTCAAGATAAACTTCGAGTGCTTCATAAAGAATTGCTAGCAGATCCACGTGTAAATCCAGAGTTAACGATTCCTCAAATGGTTCGTATTTGTGTTGGTCCATTGTTGGCTTACTTCGCTCAACTTTATATCGTTAGCGACAACGGAGAAATAAAGGAAGAGGACCTAGACTTATTAGAAAAACAGATTTTAGGTGGTTTGTGGAAATAAGGGAGTTCTAGAAGAGCTAAGATTTATTTACTTGACTTTCAAACAAGCTAAAAAAGACATGTTCTGCTTATTTCAGATTCATGTCTTTTTTGTTGTTGGATTTTGTATTCTTCATAAGTCCTCAATCGCTTTGCCAAAACAGAAACCGACTTCTCCAGCGGTGCAACGATTTCTCAAGTGTATGGAAGAGGAGATTTCTGGCTTGCTAAAGACAATTCCTTGACACTTTGTCAGCTTTTGATACAATAGTACAAAATCAGAGGAGGTGGGTTATGATTCAGAAACATGCGATTCCTATTTTAGAGTTTGATGACAATCCTCAGGCGGTCATCATGCCCAATCACGAGGTTCTGGATTTGCATTTGCCCAAGAAGTGTGTCTATGCTTTTTTAGGTGAGGAGATTGACCGCTATGCGAGGGAAGTAGGGGCGGACTGTGTCGGCGAATTTGTTTCTGCCACCAAGACCTATCCAGTTTATGTCGTGAACTACAAAGGCGAAGAACTTTGTCTGGCTCAGGCTCCTGTTGGTTCAGCTCCAGCAGCCCAGTTTATGGATTGGTTGATTGGATATGGTGTGGAGCAGATTATTTCCGCTGGAACCTGTGGTGTGCTGACTGATATAGAAGAAAATGCCTTTCTAGTCCCTGTTCGGGCTCTGCGAGATGAAGGAGCCAGTTATCACTATGTGGCCCCTTCTCGTTATATGGAAATGCAGCCAGAGGCTATTGCTGCTATTGAGCAAGTTTTGGAGGCCAGAGGGATTCCCTATGAAGAAGTCATGACCTGGACCACAGATGGTTTTTACCGAGAAACAGCTGAAAAGGTGGCTTATCGCAAGGAGGAAGGCTGTGCTGTTGTGGAGATGGAGTGTTCTGCGCTTGCGGCAGTAGCCCAACTGCGAGGGGTTCTCTGGGGTGAATTGTTGTTCACAGCTGATTCCTTAGCAGACTTGGACCAGTACGATAGTCGTGACTGGGGTTCAGAAGCTTTTGAGAAGGCCTTGGAACTCTGCCTTGAGATAACTTCTCAGATATAGCTACTCTCCCTCTTTTTATGGTACAATGGATGTATGTTATTCAAATTATTTCTTAAAAAAATTGAAAGGGCCTTGGGTGGACTTTCGCCAGCTCGTCGGATCTTTTTAAGTTTTGCTGGAGTTATTTTTATAGGCTCTCTTCTTTTGAGTTTGCCTTTTGTTCAGACAAATGGTTCTCAGGCCACTTATTTTGACCATCTTTTTACGACGGTGTCCATGGTCTGTGTGACTGGCCTTTTTACGCAACCAGTGGCTACTACCTATAATGTCTGGGGGCAGTTGATTTGTATGTTCTTGATACAGATTGGTGGTCTGGGGCTCATGACTTTTATCGGGGTCTTTTATATTCAGGGGAAGCAAAAGCTTAGTCTTCGCAGTCGTGAAACCATTCAGGAGAGTTTTAGTTATGGGGAGACTCGGTCGCTGAAGGCCTTTATGCGCTCCATCTTTTTGACGACTTTTCTGGTGGAGGGCTTGGGCGCCTTCCTGCTAAGTTTCCGTTTTATTCCTGAGTTCGGCTGGGGACGAGGCATTTTTACCTCTATCTTTTTAGCCATTTCAGCCTTTTGTAATGCTGGTTTTGATAATTTCGGCAGTAGCAGTTTAGTGGCTTTTCAGACGGATCCCTTAATCAATCTGGTCATTGCTGGCTTGATTATCACAGGTGGTCTTGGATTTATGGTCTGGTTTGACTTGGCAACCCAGTTTGACAAGAAGAAAAAACGCCGTCTGCGTTTTCACACCAAGCTGGTCCTCTTCTTGACCGCAGGGATCTTGCTGTTTGGGACAGTATCCACACTCTTTACGGAGTGGCACAATCCAGGAACCATTGGCAATCTCAGTGTGCCAGAGAAAGTGCTGGTCAGCTTTTTCCAAACCGTCAGCATGAGAACGGCCGGTTTTGCTTCTATTGATTACACCCAAGCTCGGCCTGTGACCTTGTTTATTTATATCCTACAGATGTTTCTCGGAGGGGCGCCTGGAGGGACGGCTGGGGGTCTCAAGATTACGACTTTCTTTGTCTTGTTGGTTTTTGCGCGTAGTGAATTGCTGGGCTTGCCTCATGCCAATGTTGCGCAGAGAACCATTGAGGCTCGAACAGTTCAAAAATCCTTTAGTGTCTTCATTATCTTTTTGATGACCTTCTTGTTGGGCTTGATGTTGTTGGGAATTACAGCAGAAGGAACACCGCGATTTATTTACCTCATGTTTGAGACCATTTCAGCCCTTGCGACAGTTGGGGTAACGGCAAATCTGACACCAGAACTGGGCAAGTTAGCTCTCAGCATTGTCATGGTACTCATGTTTATTGGCCGTATCGGTCCCTTGACCTTGCTGGTCAGTCTAGCGGATTACCAGCCTGATAAGAAAGATTTGATTCAGTATATGAAAGCAGATATTAGTATTGGATAAGAAAGGAAGAACTATGTCAGATCGTACGATTGGAATTTTAGGTTTGGGGATTTTCGGGAGTAGTGTCCTGACGGCCCTAGCCAAGCAAGATATGAATATTATTGCCATTGACGACCACGCTGAGCGTATCAATCAATTTGAGCCAGTTTTGGCGCGTGGAGTTGTGGGCGATATCACAGACGAGGAACTCCTCAGAACTGCAGGAATTGATACCTGTGATACGGTTGTAGTGGCAACAGGGGAAAATCTGGAGTCGAGTGTGCTTGCAGTTATGCATTGTAAGAGTCTAGGGGTACCAAGGGTTATTGCCAAGGTCAAAAGCCAGACAGCCAAGAAGGTGCTAGAAAAAATCGGTGCTGACTCGGTGATTTCACCTGAGTATGAAATGGGGCAGTCTCTAGCGCAGACCATTCTCTTTCATAACAATGTTGATGTCTTTCAGCTGGATAAAAATGTGTCTATTGTGGAGATGAAAATTCCGAGTGTTTGGGCAGGTCAAAGCCTGAGCCAGCTGGATCTACGTGGCAAATACAATCTCAATGTCCTAGGATTTCGTGAACAAGAAAATTCACCACTGGATGTCCAGTTTGGACCTACTGACCTCTTGAAGGCAGATGCCTATATCTTGGCGGTTATTAACAACCAGTATCTAGATGACTTGGTAGAATTAAATTCGTAAAAAAATTAATATAAGTATTTTATAAGAGGGATTTAAGAAAAATTTTAACTTTTTCTTAATCCTTTTTAATTTTAGGAGATTATACTAGAGTCATCAAATAAAGAAAAACTCTAAGGAGAATCCTATGAAATTCAATCCAAATCAAAGATATACTCGTTGGTCTATTCGCCGTTTTAGTGTCGGTGTTGCCTCAGTTGTTGTGGCTAGTGGCTTTTTTGTCCTAGTTGGTCAACCAAGTTCTGTACGTGCCGATGTGGTCAATCCAACCCCTGCTCAAGTAGCGCCAGATGCGACTGCGGTGAGTGAAAAGAGCGACTTACCAGTAGGAGTTCTCAAAGAAGCAGTCGATACAGCTCTTCCTTCAGAACAGGCAGATTCAACACCTAAAGCAAGCTTGGATACTGCAAGCTCTCCAGAAAAAGCAGATGCAGGTGCTAAAGAGCCAGTAGTAGCACCAAAAGAAGAAGCGCAAGCAAAACCAGAATCTAAGAAAGAAACAGAAGATGCGGTTAAACCTGTGGAAAGTCCTGCAGCTACAGTTGCTGGACAAGACCGTGAAGCAAGTGAAGCGCAGCCAGCAACTACCCCAGCTGAAGTCCAAAAAGGCGTGGCTGACAACACTAAAGATACAGTGGATGTTCCGGCATCTTACTTGGATAAGGCTAACTTCCCAGGCCCATTTACAGCCGGCGTTAACCAAGTTATCCCATATGAATTCTTCGCTGGTGATGGTATGTTAACCCGCCTTATTTTGAAAGCTTCCGACAAGGCTCCATGGTCAGACAACGGTTCGGCTAAAAATCCCGCCCTTCCACCAGTAGAGAAATTGGGCAAAGGTCTTTACTTCTACGAAGTGGATTTAGCAGGCACCCAAGGCAAATCAGACAAAGAGCTACTTGATTTCTTAAAACAAAACGGCACTCAAAGCTATAAGGCAACTATCAAGGTGTACGGCGCTAAAGATGGCAAGGCTGATTTGAGGAACCTTGTAGCGACTAAAAGTTTGGATGTCAATTTGAACGGCTTGACTACTCCAGCCGAAGTTCAAAAAGGCGTGGCTGACAATACCAAAGACACAGTGGATGTTCCAGCTACTTACCTAGATAAAGCTAACTTTCCTGGCCCATTCACAGCCGGTGTCAACCAAGTTATTCCATATGAATTCTTCGCCGGTGACGGTATGTTGACTCGCCTTATCTTGAAAGCTTCAGACAAGGCTCCATGGTCAGACAACGGTTCAGCTAAAAATCCAGCTCTCCCACCAGTAGAGAAATTGGGCAAAGGTCTCTACTTCTACGAAGTGGACTTGGCCGGTACTCAAGGCAAATCAGACAAAGAGCTTCTTGACCTCTTAAAACAAAACGGCACTCAAAGCTACAAGGCTACTATCAAAGTGTACGGTGCTAAAGACGGCAAGGCAGATTTGAGCAATCTAGTAGCGACTAAAGATTTGGATATCAACTTGAATGGCTTGACTACTCCAGCTGAAGTTCAAAAAGGTGTGGCTGACAATACTAAAGACACAGTGGATGTTCCAGCTACATACTTGGACAAAGCCAACTTCCCTGGTCCATTCACAGCTGGTGTCAACCAAGTTATTCCGTATGAATTCTTCGCCGGTGACGGTATGTTGACTCGCCTTATCTTGAAAGCTTCAGACAAGGCCCCATGGTCAGACAACGGTTCAGCTAAAAATCCTGCCCTTCCGCCAGTAGAGAAATTGGGCAAAGGTCTTTACTTCTATGAAGTAGACTTGGCAGGCACTCAAGGCAAATCAGATAAAGAGCTTCTTGACCTCTTGAAACAAAACGGCACTCAAAGCTATAAAGCTACTATCAAAGTATATGGTGCAAAAGATGGCAAGCCTGACTTAACTAATTTGGTAGCGACAAAAGAGTTGACAGTGAACTTGAATGGGTATAAGTCTCTCAATCCGATGAAATCGCAAATGCAAGCTGCTAGCCAGGATAAGATGATGCCTAACAAAGAGCAGGACAAAACCATGAATGCTAGCCAGCCTATGGTAACCTCAAGCAAAATGTCTGATGAAGGTAAGATGGAATCTAATAACAAGGCGTCAAATCCAATGATGGCTGATCAAATGAAAGAGCAAAAATGCATGCTTCCATATACCGGTGAAGCTCAAACATCAATGGCTACTCTTGGATTCTTTGGATTAGCCTTGGCCGGCCTGCTAGGTGGACTCGGTTTGAAAGCTAAAAAAGAGGAAAATGACTAGTCTAGCTACAGACTTCCTATCTAGGATTTGAAAAATCCAGATATCGTTTAGAATGTTCGTAAAGAGATTAAAATAGTGTTATACTATTGTGGTATAGCACTGTTTTTTTCAAAGGAGATATAGATGGGAAAGACAATTTTACTCGTTGACGACGAGGTAGAAATCACAGATATTCATCAACGCTATCTGGTTCAGGCAGGTTATCAGGTTTTGGTAGCTCATGATGGAGTAGAGGCCTTGGAAATCTTCAAGCGAAAAGCGATTGATTTGATTATTACAGATATCATGATGCCTCGGATGGATGGTTATGATTTGATTAGTGAGGTCCAGTATCAATCTCCAGATCAGCCTTTTCTCTTTATCACGGCTAAGACTAGCGAGCAGGACAAGATTTATGGCTTGAGCTTAGGGGCAGATGACTTTATTGCCAAGCCCTTTAGCCCTCGTGAGCTGGTTTTGCGTGTCCACAATATCTTGCGTCGCCTTCATCGTGGAGGTGAGACAGAAGTCGTCAGTCTCGGGGATTTACGGATGAATCACGGTAGCCATGAGGTCCAAATTGGAAATGTGGCGCTTGATTTGACCGTCAAATCCTTCGAACTTCTATGGCTTCTAGCTAGCAATCCAGAGCGAGTTTTTTCTAAGACAGACCTCTATGAAAAGATCTGGCAGGAAGACTATGTGGATGATACTAATACCTTGAATGTTCATATTCATGCTCTGCGACAGGAGTTGGCTAAACATGCTAGTTCAGAAACACCGACCATCAAAACCGTCTGGGGCTTGGGCTACAAAATTGAGAAAGCACGAGGTAGTCAATGAAATTAAAAAGTTATATTTTAGTGGGGTATATCATTTCAACACTCCTAACGATTATCGTGGTTTTTTGGGCCATCCAGCGAATGTTAATTGAAGAAAGAGAAATTTATTTCCTAGTGGGTATGACTCTCGTGGCTAGTTTTATCGGTGCTGGGATTAGTCTCTTTCTCCTATCGCCGGTCTTTACTTCATTGGGCAAACTCAAGGAACATGCCAAGCGGGTAGCGGATAAGGACTTTCCATCAAATCTGGAGGTTCAAGGCCCTGTAGAATTTCAACAATTAGGCCAAGCTTTCAATGAAATGTCCCATGATTTGCAGGCCACCTTTGATTCCTTGGAAGAAAGCGAACGTGAAAAGGGCTTGATGATTGCCCAACTATCGCATGATATCAAGACCCCTATCACGTCAATCCAAGCGACGGTAGAAGGAATTTTGGATGGGGTTATCAAGGAAGGAGAACAGGACCATTATCTAGCAACCATTGGGCGCCAGACGGAAAGACTCAATAAACTGGTTGAAGAGTTGAATTTTTTGACCCTAAACACAGCTAGAAATCAGGTGGAAATTGCCAGCAAAGACAGCATTTTTCTGGACCAGCTCTTGATTGAGTGCATGAGTGAATTTCAGTTCTTGATTGAGCAGGAGGAGCGAGATGTCCACTTGCAGGTAATCCCAGAGTCTGCTCGGATTGAGGGAGATTATGCCAAGCTTTCTCGTATCTTGGTGAATCTGGTCAATAACGCTTTTAAATACTCTGCTCCAGGAACCAAGCTGGAAGTGGTGGCTAAAGTGGAGAATAACCAGCTTTCAATCAGTGTGACCGATGAGGGACAGGGCATTGCTCCAGAGGATTTGGAGAATATTTTCAAACGCCTTTATCGTGTCGAAACTTCGCGCAATATGAAAACAGGTGGTCATGGCTTAGGTCTTGCGATTGCGCGTGAATTGGCCCATCAATTGGGTGGAGAAATCACAGTCAGCAGCCAGTACGGCCTCGGAAGCACCTTTACCCTCCTTCTCAACCTCTCTGGCAATGAAAATAAAGCCTAAAACCCCTTTACAAATCCAGCTATTCATGGTAAAATGGATTTTGTGTGAAATATCAGCAGGAAAGCATGAAGCTCGTCAACAGGTGTCTTATGATAAGTAACCTTGGCTGTTTAGGCGAAGGGCATCTGCACGAATCAGGGCTTTCTAAGTGACTATTTCCACCGAAATATTATTTATATCAGGAGGACATTCACATGTCACGTTATACGGGACCATCTTGGAAACAAGCTCGTCGCCTTGGCCTTTCACTTACAGGTACAGGTAAAGAATTGGCACGTCGTAACTACGTACCAGGACAACACGGACCAAACAACCGTTCTAAATTGTCAGAATACGGTTTGCAATTGGCTGAAAAACAAAAACTTCGTTTCACTTACGGTGTAGGTGAAAAACAATTCCGTAATTTGTTCGTACAAGCTACAAAAATCAAAGGCGGAATCCTAGGTTTCAACTTCATGCTTCTTTTGGAACGTCGTTTGGATAACGTTGTTTACCGTCTTGGTCTTGCGACTACTCGTCGTCAAGCTCGTCAATTCGTAAACCACGGTCACATCCTTGTTGACGGAAAACGCGTTGATATCCCATCATACCGCGTAACTCCAGGTCAAGTGATCTCAGTTCGTGAAAAATCATTGAAAGTTCCAGCTATCCTTGAAGCAGTAGAAGCTACTCTTGGACGTCCAGCATTCGTATCATTCGACGCTGAAAAATTGGAAGGTTCATTGACTCGCTTGCCAGAACGCGATGAAATCAACCCAGAAATCAACGAAGCACTTGTCGTTGAATTCTACAACAAAATGCTTTAATTTTAAGAAATATCTTACAGAAAGCCTACAACAGTGGGCTTTTTGCTTTGTCTTAAAATGTTGATTTCTGGGTTTGTCCCCCTTTTTGTCTCCCTTCACAAAGAACTTACAGCTTTCTCATAAAATGAGACGGCTTTTTTTGATTTTTCTTTGGAGAGATAACTGTAAGTGTCCATAGTCATAGCCAGTGTAGAATGACCTAATTCCTTACCAAGTGGTATGGAGAATGAACTTGAACCAAGAGCGAACGCCGAGAAAATGCAAAAAAGCACTTAGAATAATCTAAGCGCTCAAGAGTAGTGGACGGTGTGCCTGTCCCGTCATCTCATACTATAAAGTTGCGTAGCGACACTATCATTTCTACCTCACTTCTCTTTAAACTAATTATATCATAAAGGAGTAGCAGCTTGACCACTGACGAAGTAGAAAAGAAGCTTAAAAGCTATTGTAATAGTGTCTTGTGGATTGAATATTAGGATAGGAAAGTTTATAATGAAGTTAAAGTAAAGGAGGTTTCGTTTTATATTTGATAATACCACCAAGCAAAGAGTTATTGATTTTTTATAATCAAATTGATGAGTGGGTTGACCAAGTTTATCCAGACCAAAATAAACCTTCTTTATCGTTTAAGAAAGACACTCCCCAATCTATTTTAGATTTATTTGATAGCATTAAATCGAAAATTAGTTTTGATTCCCTAGAATGCAAGTATTGAAATAATAATTATGGACAAATTAATCATGAAAAATAAGATAATTGATGTTTATAAAATTGCGAATCGTCTTGTTTCTATTACTGTTGAGAATCCTGATTTTTCAGATTTGAAGATCATTCAGTTTGTTAGAATTGGAGAAAAAGAGTATAGGGTACGTAGTGTCCCTATGATTCATTCAACTCCACCTAAATCGATCTTTGAAATAGATACATTTACAATTGACTACACTGAGGATGACTTGATGAATAAAGAGGCGGTATTTAGAAGATCGAATAACGAATCTTAATGGATCGATAGAAATTGTAGCAATAATAAGGTGTTTGTGATAAAAGACATATAAGAAATGATAGGAAAAATCAGAATAATGGCAGATTTTAATGAGAATGGATGCAATGATTTAGAGTTGCTAGATGGGATGTGTGACTCCGTTACAGCAGAATCTTTTCTTGAAGGATACAGTGATTTTTACAAAGAGACTGAAGAGTCAAAAATATGGTGGATTGATAAAATAGATTCTATAGGAGAACATCTATTGAGCTTTGATCAGAAAAAATTTACAACTTATTTGAGGACTATCCTTATAATATGACTGAAGAAGAAGTTGAAATTTTTGATAGTGAAAATCCTTTTTGGAGAGATTTTTTCTCAGACAGAAAATTATAAGCAATCCGTTTATATTGGACTTTTTAGAGATAGGACTAATAGAAAATAAAGGTATTTAAAGATGATTAAAATTTCAATTAGTTTGTTACTAGATGCGATTGAAGATAACATAAATGACGAAGAACTTCAATCTATCGATTTCGAGAGTCATATTAGAAAAATTACAAAAGAATTCCAGGAAGAAAATGGCGAATTCTTAGTAAAAGAAGAAGCGTTTGAAACACTCCCTTTGGACAGAGATAAAAAGGATAAAATCATTGAGCAAATAAAACAGAATAGTCAAAATGTTTTCGAAGACGATTTCGATACCTTGTTGCAATTATATTTTTGAGCACCAAGAATAATTCAAGCACTTATTTCACACTAAATAGAAAATTACAAAGATTGATAAACAAATTATTACGATGTACAAAATAGAAGATGGAGCCTCTAAGAGGCAGTATTCTATTGTGAGTGGAGGTTGTAAAGGTATTGCAACTATCGATAAAATTACTTTGGAATATAGCTATCTTGGAGATGATCTAGGACAATTCGCTTCGTTTGTAAAAGACACTTTAAGTAAAAGTATTAAGTTAGGAAAAGAATTGCCAGATAAGTTTTCGTATGGCTTTGGATAAGTTGTGGAATATCTTATATAGGAGAATCAAGATATATTATGGCGATATTAGATGATTTACGAGCATTGTATGACAATGGTTGGGACGCTTCTTTTGATTATAATGGTCAAGTATGTGGTATTTTTCCTAATTCTGTTTATGATATTGTCGTCGTCCTTGAAGATAATGAATATAAAGTGGCATCTTTTGATGAGTTAATTTCTTTACAGATTAATGGGAAAACTTTGCTGGAAATCATGAGTGAGGTTGAAGTACAATAGAGAAAAAGATAGACAATAAATTCAGATGCACAGATTGAAAGTTGAGAAAAAAGTGCTATAATTAAGATATGAAGGATAGAGGTTGAGAATCTGTCACCAACGCGCCACTTATAGTGGGTCGAGAAATGCAGGAGCCCCGACAGTCCTGCCTATCCTTGCAAATAAATCAGCCCTTAGAAACGAATCTAGGGGCTTTTTGCTTTATCTTAAAATGTTGATTTCTGGGTTTGTTTAGAAATTTGCTAGTAAGATTATTTGCGTATCTAAGTCTATCTATGCCAAGAATTAAGCGATGTTGATGATATAAATCTGGTGTGATATAATGTTTTGGCCCCCTCAATTCAAGGAAGGGAGGTGTTACATATGTTAGAAACTTTACTCACAGTGTTTCTAGCTCCGTTACTTATTAACGTGTTATCTGAGCTTTTCAAGTTATGGCTTAAGAAACGTAAAAAGTAATGGTTAACCCTTTTAGAGGGTAGCAAAAAACCCCATCGGTGGCACGGTGGGGCTTTTTTGGTTACATATGCTGTAACTTTACTCACATTGTAAGTTCATTCTAACATATAACCCCCGATATTTCAAGCTTTTTTTTGATATTACTCAGAGTGTGTTTGTGGTTTGAGTTCGCTCTACTGAAATCAGAACACGCGCTCCTAGATTCCATTCTACAGCAAAGAAATCAACTCTTTTCTAGGGGATTTCCGCCCTCATTTTTCTCTTTTGTGCTAAAATAGATTTATAAATTGAAAATAAGGAATGTTTATGAAATCGGGTAATGGTTTTTGGAAAGGATGTCTCTATTTTTGGGGCTTCTTGTTCTTATTGGGCCTTTTGGTTCAATATGCTCTTCCGCTTGCGGCTTGTGTACTGCTAGGCTATGGCGGTTACCGTCTCTACAAACGTTGGCGTTATCCTCTTTTGCAGGATCGTTCTCTCGATGATCGGATTGAGCTTTTAAAAGCTCGGATTCGCCAGGCGGACAAAGATATTCAGCAATTGGAGGAAACTTTAGTAGAAAAAGGCTCAGTGGCCTATAAGAGTCTGGCCAATCAAGTATTAATCGAACTGCGGGAAATTCATCAGGAGGCGGATCGTCTTAAGTCCTATATCGATGCTGATGTCTACAACCGTATTGACAAAAAGGTTCGTACAGTAAGGGCAAACATCGATGTTCAGCTAGAACGTTTGGATAGGGAAAGTCAGGTAGATCTTGAAAATGCGGAGCCAGAGGAATTAGCTCCAGAATTATCCCAGACCTTGGCCAATATTGCTATTGACCATCAGGCCATTCTAGACAAGATTGCTACCTCGGCTGAGGGTGATAAGGAAGAATTGACTGCTATTCATAGTTTGAAGATGGAGAAATTCCAAACGATTTTAGAAGGCTATTTAAAGATTAAGGCCAATCCTAAAAACTATAATCGGGCAGAAGAACGCTTAGAGCAAGCTAAAGCAGCTATCGAACAATTTGACCTTGAACTGGACCAGGTGTTGAGAGAACTCAATGAAACAGATATGCGTGATTTTGATATCAGTCTGCGTATCCTAGAAAAAGATCGCAAAGAATAGGTTAGAAATAAAGGAGTAACCATGACAGAATTTAATTTTGATATTGACCAGATTGCCAATAATACGGTAGCTAAGGTAGATAAGACAACCCAAATCATCGAGACCAATACTGGCTCAGATAAGTCCTTGACTTTCCTTGAAAAGTTGAGCCCTGAGCAGCAAGAAGGAATCAAGGCGCGCGTGCCCCAGTTAGTAGACCAATTTGTTACCAATCAAAATGCTCTTTTGGAT
The DNA here is from genome assembly GCF_001808665.1 of Streptococcus sp. HMSC070B10. Classification (GTDB taxonomy): domain Bacteria; phylum Bacillota; class Bacilli; order Lactobacillales; family Streptococcaceae; genus Streptococcus. Next base: position 21,076 of record NZ_KV794175.1, read on the forward strand.
TTTGGACAATCTGCTGTAGAAGGTGTGAATAATACGGTCAATCGTATCTTGTCAGAACAAAAGAAATTACAGATTCCCCAAGTGGATGACTTACTCAAGAATACCAACCGTGAGTTGCAAGGCTTTGTCGTCAAATACAAGAACGCTGAAATTGCTGAGTTAGAAGAAAAGCCAAACTTTTTGCAACGCTTGTTTAACAAGAGCAAGAATACACTACAAGAATTTTACTTTGATTCAAAAACAGTAGAGCAAAAGCTCGATGGCATGGCTGCCGCAGTGGTCAAGCAAGAAGATGTCTTAGCTCGAAATATCGTCTCTGCTGAAATGTTGATTGAGGACAATACCAAGTCTATTGAAAATCTAGTGGGAGTGATTTCCTTTATCGAAGCTAGCCAGACAGAAGCTGGTAATCGCGCTGCTGAACTGAAGGCCCAAGCTGACCAACTTGATACAAGTACGGTAGAATACCAAACCAAGTCACAAGAATTGGCCCGCATGGCTGAAGTGGTCAATACCCTCGAACAACAGCACACTGAGTATGTCAGCCGTCTCTATGTTGCCTGGGCAACAACACCTCAGATGCGCAATCTTGTGAAGGTGTCATCTGATATGCGCCAAAAATTGGGTATGCTTCGTCGTAATACGATTCCAACAATGAAGCTTTCCATTGCCCAACTTGGTATTTTGCAACAATCAATGAAATCAGGTGTCGTGGCAGATGCTATTGTCAATGCTAACAATGCTGCTCTTCAGATGCTAGCTGAGACCAGCAAGGAAGTGATTCCGCAGATGGAACGAATTGCCCAAAGCCCGACAGTCGCTGTCGAATCGGTTACCAAACTGGCTGAAAGTCTGGTTGCACAAAACCAAGGTATCGTCGCAGCTATTGAATTGGGACGCCAGAAACGTGCCCAACTAGAAACAACCATTGTCAAGTCCGCAGAAATGATCAACGATTCTGTCAAACTACGCGATGAGAAAATCGTCCAAGCTCTTCTAGAACAAGGCAAGGCCGCCCAGAAAGAAGTACAAGAATAACACACAAGTCCCCTGCAAGCATAGTTTGCAGGGGATTTTGCTTTGCTAGGAGTCTTTACCAACCATTGTTAGTTGCAAGCTAGTAGGTACAACACCAGAAGCCCAAGCAGAATTAACCGCTTATCTAGAAAAGTTGAATGAGATTTAGAGACTTGTGAGAATACTCTGCTAAAAATTTAGAAAAATAAAATGACAGTAGAAAATCTATTGTCATTTTTGTTATTGAGGACTGCAACAAAGCTTATCTTTAAATGTTTGAAAGTTTACTTCTTTCTTGGATATCAGTTTTAATACATTCTTCCAATACCTTTGCATCAACATAGATCACATTCCCAATCATTTTTGCAGGAATATTCATAGACAGTACCTGTAAAGAATATTTTTTAACAAGTGGTTCAAGTTTTGAGCCGTTTATATTGTTGTTAATGGCAGGGAAAATGATATCTTCCCATGAAAATGTGTAGTTATAGATTGTCTTGTTAAATCCAAGCTCTCTGACCTTAACTTTATCGTGTATGCGAATCAGTTTTACTAGTATATTAACACCGTCAATATTCTTGGCTTTATAATTTTCACGTAAGTCTTTAAAATTAGTGTAGTTCTTGAAGGCAAGATAAGCCAGTAGAATCATTAAGATTAAAGGAATAATGCCCTTAGACGTTAGCAAGTCACTTATAGCTGTCAACTTAAAACTAAGTATGAAGTTGATAACAACTGCGTACAAAATAGCTAGTAGTGGCAATTTTACAAATAAAAAAGACTTGTATTTTATGGAAGTAATTGTATTGCTTTCTTTAAATTTTATTTTCATAAATGTTTCTCCTTAAATATTATCAGTTGGAAGAATATAGAGAAAGACTATGTAAAGTTAGTTTTATAATAAAACACCCCATCAGCTAGATATTTTTGTCTAACTAATAGGGTGTAAGTCATGAAACGGAATGACCTATTACTTAACCTCTGTAAACACAACGTGTTTGCGAAGTTTTGGTGAGTATTTCTTCAATTGAAGACGGTCTGGAGTGTTACGTTTGTTTTTAGAAGTAAGGTACAAGCGTTCACCAGATTCTTTGTGTTCAAGTGTAATATTTACGCGCATGGTATCTCCCTTCTATTATTCAGCTGATGCAGCTTTAGCGATTTTACGTCCTTTGTAGTATCCTTTAAGTGATACACGGTGAGAACGTGAGTAATCTCCAGTAGTTTCGTCAAAGTTTACAGATGGAGCTGTTACTTTGTAGTATGTACGACGTTTGTTTTTCTTCGCTTTTGAAGTGCGACGTGCAGGTACTGCCATTTTGATTTCTCCTTTAGGTATTTATATTCGATTCAATCTACTGATTTTCATCAACCATACTAGGATAACACATTTTTTTTGTAAAGTAAAGTTACTTGACAAAAAAAGATGAAAAAATTCTCCCGTCCGACCTAGCAGACAGGAGAAGGTGTTAAATATCAATCTCAAATGGTTCGTCAATGGTTTCTGATACGTATTTTCCGTCTTTTTTTCGTTGCTTGACACATTCTGTGAGGAGATACTCGATTTGCCCATTGACTGAACGAAAGTCGTCTTCTGCCCATGATGCGAGTGCAGCGTATAACTTTGTTGAGAGTCGAAGGGGGATCTGCTTTTTTTTAGCTTCAGCCATCTTTAGTAAAGACTTCCTGTGTTGACAATTGGTTGTGCATCATGATTGCCACAGAGGACGACTAGGAGATTCGAAACCATGGCAGCTTTTCGTTCTTCATCAAGTTCAACCAATTCCCCTTCGTTGAGACGTTCTAGTGCCATTTCAACCATTCCTACAGCGCCGTCTACAATCATCTTACGGGCATCAATAATGGCAGATGCTTGTTGACGTTGAAGCATGACAGCGGCAATTTCTGGAGCGTAAGCTAGGTAAGTAATACGTGCTTCAAGGATTTCTAAGCCAGCATCCTCAACACGACTTTGGATTTCTTCACGAATACGGTTAGCTACAATTTCACTAGAGCCACGGAGACTCCCTTCATCTGCTTGTCCATCGCCTGTAGTATCTACATTAGGAGACACATCGTAAGGATAGATGCGGACAATATTACGGAGGGCGCTATCACACTGCAAAGAGAGGTATTCCTTGTAGTTATCTACGTTGAAGACTGCCTTAGCGGTGTCGACTACACGCCAAGTAACGGCAATTCCAATTTCCACAGGATTTCCTAGACAATCATTGATTTTTTGGCGAGAATTGCTCAAGGTCATAACCTTTAGGGAAATCTGTTTCTTGCCAATTTCAAGATTTACATCATTGCCATTTGATGATTTCATCCCTGAAAAAGGAGATTTCGTGCTAACGTCACCACTTTGCCCAAGTCGGGTGTGGTTTGCAGGGTTAACTGCTACGCTGAAGGGATTGACAAAGTAAAAACCAGGTTCTTTGATGGTACCTGTATAGTTACCAAAAAGAGTCAAAACCAGAGCTTCCTGAGGTTTGACAACTTTTAAACCAGTATGAGCTAGGCCTGCAATTAAGCTTAATAAAAGTCCGATAATAATTCCAAAAACGTTTTCCGAACCAGCGCCCATTATTAATATAAAGATACCAAGTACGAGTGTCAACTCAATGAGAATCAATGCGAATACACCATTTGGTTTTGAATTGATGAGTTTTTCAGTCATAAGAATGACCTCCTGCTATTTGATATCTAAATGATATCACTTTAATTTATAAAGTCAAGAAATAAATGTAAAATTTTTAAAGAAAATATTTCTGTATAGAATTTTCTGAAAATTCAAGAATTTTCTTCTGTTCATTGCTTTTAAAATGTGCTATAATAGTAAAAACTGAAATGGGAGGGAACAAATGACTGAATTAGATAAACGTCACCGCAGCAGCATTTATGACAGTATGGTTAAATCACCAAACCGTGCCATGCTTCGTGCGACTGGTATGACAGATAAGGACTTTGAGACACCGATTGTGGGAGTGATTTCGACTTGGGCGGAAAATACGCCATGTAACATTCACTTGCATGATTTTGGGAAATTGGCGAAAGAAGGTGTCAAATCGGCAGGTGCTTGGCCTGTACAGTTTGGTACCATTACCGTAGCGGACGGGATTGCCATGGGAACGCCTGGTATGCGTTTCTCTTTGACATCTCGTGATATCATTGCGGACTCTATCGAGGCGGCTATGGGTGGTCACAATGTGGATGCCTTTGTTGCTATCGGTGGCTGTGACAAGAACATGCCTGGTTCTATGATTGCTATTGCCAACATGGACATTCCAGCTATTTTCGCCTATGGTGGAACTATTGCACCGGGTAATCTTGATGGCAAGGACATTGATTTGGTTTCTGTCTTTGAGGGAATCGGAAAATGGAACCACGGTGACATGACAGCTGAGGACGTGAAACGTCTTGAATGTAATGCCTGCCCTGGCCCTGGTGGCTGTGGTGGTATGTATACAGCTAATACTATGGCGACTGCTATCGAAGTTCTAGGGATGAGTTTGCCAGGATCTTCATCTCACCCAGCTGAATCAGCTGATAAGAAAGAAGATATCGAAGCAGCAGGACGTGCTGTTGTTAAGATGCTGGAGCTTGGTCTCAAACCATCAGATATCTTGACTCGTGAAGCCTTTGAAGATGCCATCACTGTAACCATGGCTCTTGGTGGTTCTACAAATGCCACTCTTCACTTGCTTGCCATTGCCCATGCGGCTAATGTTGACTTGTCACTTGAAGACTTCAATACAATCCAAGAGCGTGTGCCTCACTTGGCCGACTTGAAACCATCTGGTCAGTATGTCTTCCAAGACCTCTATGAAGTCGGTGGTGTGCCTGCGGTTATGAAATACCTCTTGGCAAATGGTTTCCTTCATGGAGACCGCATCACATGTACTGGTAAGACTGTTGCTGAGAACTTGGCTGACTTTGCAGACCTCACTCCAGGTCAAAAAGTCATCATGCCACTTGAAAATCCTAAACGTGCAGACGGTCCGCTTATCATCTTAAACGGAAACCTTGCCCCTGATGGAGCGGTTGCTAAAGTATCAGGTGTGAAAGTGCGTCGTCACGTTGGACCAGCTAAGGTCTTTGACTCAGAAGAAGATGCGATTCAGGCCGTTCTGACAGATGAAATCGTTGATGGCGATGTAGTCGTTGTTCGTTTCGTTGGACCTAAGGGTGGTCCTGGTATGCCTGAGATGCTATCACTTTCTTCAATGATTGTTGGTAAAGGTCAGGGAGACAAGGTTGCCCTCTTGACGGATGGACGCTTCTCTGGTGGTACTTATGGTTTGGTTGTCGGACATATCGCTCCTGAAGCTCAGGATGGTGGACCGATTGCCTACCTCCGTACAGGCGATATCGTTACGGTTGACCAAGATACCAAAGAAATTTCCATGGCCGTATCGGAAGAAGAACTTGAAAAACGTAAGGCAGAAACAACCTTGCCACCACTTTACAGTCGTGGTGTCCTCGGTAAATATGCCCACATCGTATCATCCGCTTCTCGTGGAGCTGTGACAGACTTCTGGAATATGGACAAGTCAGGTAAAAAATAAACTTAAAAAGCAAGCCATTTTCGGCTTGCTTCTTTTCATCTTCAAAAGTGATTTGCCTGCTTATACTTAATAAAAATCAAAGAGCAAACTAGAAAGCTAGGCGCAGGTTGCTCAAAGCACAGCTTTGAGGTTGGAGATAAAGCTGACGTGGTTTTAAGAGATTTTTGAAGAGTATTAACGAGGTGGCAGTCCAAGGGCAATACGGCCGTAGCGACTGATTCGTGTGATCTTCCAGGCAGGCGACCAGGTAACTTCAACCTTGACATCTTCGATACCTTCGATTTGTTTCAGACCTGCGACGATTTCGATAGGCAGGCTTTCGGCGCAATCGCAGGCGGTGTCGGTGAAGGTCATGACAATCTTGCAGAGACCCGTTTCATCCAGATTGATTTCATAAATCAGTCCTAGATTGTAAACATCCAATTCCACATCTGTATCAAAAACCTTCTCTAGTTTTTCGATAATTTGGTCTTGTAAGGCCAAAGCGCGGTCATTGATTTTGATATCGTCTCTCATAACAGTCCCTCCACGTGATAAATATCCTCTATTTTCTCATAATTCTGACAATTTGGCAAGTTTTTGATGAATTTTCTGAAAAGACTCTTTCGAGATTTTCTTCTCTTACTGTTTTAATCCCTCTATTTATGGTAAAATAAGACTATTAAGTTTAAAGAGGATTCCCTATGAAATTACAAAAACCAAAAGGAACGCAGGATATTTTACCTGCTGAATCTGCCAAATGGCAGTACGTTGAGGGCTTTGCCCGTGAGATTTTCAAGCGCTATAACTATGCAGAAGTGCGCACGCCTATTTTTGAGCATTACGAGGTTATCAGTCGCTCTGTCGGAGATACAACGGATATCGTAACCAAGGAAATGTACGATTTCTATGACAAGGGTGACCGTCATATTACCCTCCGTCCAGAAGGAACAGCGCCCGTTGTCCGTTCCTATGTGGAAAATAAACTCTTCGCTCCAGAAGTGCAAAAGCCAAGTAAGTTCTATTACATGGGCCCTATGTTCCGTTATGAGCGTCCGCAAGCAGGGCGTTTGCGCCAGTTCCACCAGATTGGTGTTGAGTGTTTTGGCTCTAGCAATCCAGCTACCGATGTGGAAACCATCGCTATGGCAGCCCATTTCTTGAAAGAAATTGGCATCCAAGGTGTTAAATTGCACCTCAACACTCTTGGAAATCCTGAGAGCCGTGCAGCCTATCGTCAGGCCTTGATTGACTATTTGACACCGCTCAAGGAGACCTTATCTAAGGATAGCCAGCGTCGCTTGGAGGAAAATCCTCTCCGTGTCTTGGACTCTAAGGAAAAAGAAGACAAGGTGGCAGTGGAGAATGCGCCGTCTATCTTGGATTTCCTTGATGAAGAAAGCCAAGCTCATTTTGATGCTGTGCGTCAGATGTTGGAAAATCTTGGTGTAGACTACATCATCGATACTAATATGGTGCGTGGTCTGGACTACTACAACCACACCATTTTCGAGTTCATTACTGAGATTGAGGGCAATGACCTGACAGTCTGTGCGGGTGGTCGTTACGATGGCTTGGTTGCCTACTTTGGTGGCCCTGAAACTGCTGGATTTGGTTTTGGACTTGGTGTAGAGCGCCTGCTTCTCATTCTTGAAAAGCAAGGTGTAGCCCTCCCTATCGAAAATGCCCTAGATGTTTATATCGCAGTCTTGGGTGAAGGAGCAAATGTTAAGGCCTTGGAGTTGGTACAAGCCCTTCGCCAACAAGGATTCAAAGCAGAGCGTGATTACCTCAACCGTAAGCTCAAAGCTCAGTTCAAGTCAGCCGATGTCTTTGCGGCTAAGACCCTCATCACCCTAGGTGAGAGCGAAGTCGAAAGCGGACAAGTGACGGTCAAGAACAACCAAACACGAGAAGAAGTGCAAGTATCACTTGATGCAATCAGCCAAAACTTCTCAGAAATCTTTGAAAAACTAGGATTTTAATGATAGATAAACTGGTCAGAGAACTACTCTGACCTTTTTCTTTTGCAAAATGACAAAAATCATAAACTTTTTGACAAATATGCTTGTCAAAAAGAAAAAGATGTGTTACAATAAATTCAAGTTAAGAAATAGGAAGCAGAAAGGAACGATTATGTGGGCATTAGGATTTGTACCTCTTGTGATTATATTTTATCTCTATCATATCCAAAGGGTCAAGAAACTAGAGAATAAAATCAAAAGAATTGAGCAAAAACAGAAAGGAAATAAAGAAATGTCAAGATTATTAAAAGAATTGATTGGGAAAAAACCAACAATCATTGGACAATTGTTTGGGACAGACAACTGGGAAGTTGTGGATGTTGACGAGGAATGGGTCAAACTACGACGTGTTGATAAAAAGGGGAAAGAAAAATTCAAGTTGCAACGTATTGAGGATATCCAAACCGTTGAATTTGACGGAGAGTAGGTGTGTAACATGCAACTAAAAAATCGTCTAAAAGAGCTTCGAGCTCGCGATGGTCTCAACCAAACCGAACTGGCTAAGCTAGCAGGGGTTTCCAGACAGACCGTTAGCCTACTAGAACGGGATGAGTACACCCCGTCCATTATCATTGCCCTGAAAATATCTCAAATTTTCAACGAAACAGTCGAATCGGTATTTCGCTTGGAGGAGGACGAGTGATGAACAAGTACAAAGTGATTTATTATGTAGTGGTCACAGTTCTATTAGTCAGCGTGTTTCTATTGATTGGGATAGACTTAGGCTGGTTTAGTCCCTATCAAAGTAACCAATTTATTTGGGCCTACTTTGCTCTTATCCCAGTCGTTGACTGGATTGAAAAGAAAGCAAACAATTTAGCGAGTGAAAAAGGAGAATAAAAATGAAAAAGAAAAATAAAGGTGGATTGTTATTTTTAATGTCTGTTGTCCTTGGAGGTTTCTTGGGAGGTTTTGTAGGGATGTTTAAGGATGCTGCCGAATCCCACGCAATCATTTTAGATGTAAAAGTCTTGATACCCTGGATATCAACTATTTGTTTACTGATAGGTTTCATTAGTATTCTTTTGACTTTCAATTTCTTAAAGAAAAGCAGAAAATTTCACTCCTTGTATCAAGAGGAAATGGATGATGATCTGAATGAAACCTATTATGTGCAAATGTATCGGAATCTTGAGTTTGGAAGCATTGCTTTTAATATTACAAACGTAGCGATTTTATTGGCTCTCTTCATTTCAGCAAGTGAAATGGTTGTACTAAATGGAAGCCATCTAACCTTATCTCTTTCTTTTTTGGGATTAGTATTGATTTTTAATGTTCAAAAATATTTTTATAAAACCATTGCGATTGTTCGCCAGTTTGATTTGGTATTTTTCTCTATGCCAAAGGATATCTTAGGCTATGTCAATTCTTACGATGAAGGGGAGCGCCAGGCTAATTTGGAACAGAGTTTTCGGATTTTATTCCAATTACATCAGTATGTCTTGCCAGGTCTCTACTTTCTGATTGCTCTCTTTTCTTTACTGACAGGAGAGATTCAGTTACTAGCCTTCTTGCTTGTCGGAGCTATCCATATTTATATCAATGTGATGCAGTTACCTATGGTAAAACGCTATTTCAAATAAAGGAGTTTCTATGATTCGTGTTGAAAATGTAAGCAAAAGTTTTGGGAGCAAAAAAGCTCTTCATCAGATTTCTTTTGAGATTAAGGAGGGCGAAATCTTTGGTTTTCTTGGCCCTTCTGGCTCAGGTAAAACAACTATGATTAATGTCTTAACAGGACAGTTGGCTGCAGATCAAGGTAAAACAGTTTTGTTAGGCAAGAATTCTCAAGATTTAACCTCAAATGATTTGGAACAAATCGGTATTGTTAGTGATGGCAGTGGTTTTTATGAAAAGATGAGTCTTTACAAAAATCTTCTCATCTATGCTAAGCTGTATGGTCTCAAGTCAGATAGAGTAAATCAGGTGCTCCAACAGGTTGGATTGGCAGATGCTAAAGACATCATCGCAGAAAAACTATCTACAGGAATGAAACAACGAATGTTCTTGGCTCGTGCCCTTCTGAATGCTCCTAAGATCCTCTTTCTAGATGAGCCAACCAGTGGCTTAGACCCTACAACATCTAAGATGATTCATACCCTACTACAAGAATTAAAGCAGGCGGGGACAACGATCTTTCTGACCACGCATGATATGAATGAAGCAACTCTGCTTTGTAATCGCTTATCTCTTTTGAATAAGGGGAACTTAATAGAGTATGGAAGTCCGCAAGATATCATCCAGAAGTACCATGTGGATAAGAAAGTACGTGTGGTTTATAACGACGGACGAGAACAGATAGTTCCATTTGAAGAATTGCCACATTTAGACACGACAGATTTGATGGTGGTTCACTCTTGTGAGCCGACTTTAGAAGAGATATTTATCAGATTAACAGGAGAAAAGTTAGATGTTTAGAAAATTAAATGCCCTACTATGGTTAAGAGTGCAAGTTCTTATCAGCAATTCAACTTTGTTAGCGACTTTATTGATGCCTTTTGGTATTGCTGTTTTATATAATGAATTTTTAAATAAGAATGGACAATTGAGCCTATTTTTACTATCTGCTAGCTTGACGATGGTCTTGAGCATGGGAAGTGGTTATATGGTATCGATTATGATGGCAGAAGATAAGGAAAAACGAAATCTTAAATCACTCATTCTAAGTGGTGTGACAGCAACAGAATATACTTTCAGTATGCTTGTTCTCCCTATTCTGATAATGTTACTTGCTATGATTGTACTTCCCATCTATCTTAAAGTAGATGTATCTGGTTATTTATTTGCCTACGTTATCTATTTGCTCCTAGCAACTATTAGTATTATTTTTCTCAACCTTCTAATCGGTGCGGTGTCAGATACTCAATCTAAAGCGCAAGTTTATAGTATCTTCCCTATGTTAATTGTCTCTTTTTTACCTATAATTGCTCTTCAAAATGATACGGCTCAAAAAGTGTTGGATTACTCGTTCGTTGGTCCTATTGTAAATCTTTTAAATAAAAAAGGTGGAGAAATATCTTTTTCTAACATCGGTATGTTACTTGCCTGGGTACTTGTATTAGGAATAGCAAACCTCATTGTATTGAAAAACAGCTATAAAGCAAGATAGGAGAACTTTATGAAACTACTTAAAAACCTTGGCTGGTTTCTTCTAGCCATTCTATCCTTTTTATTCATCTATGGCTTCATTCAGGTGCTCGCGACTACGTCGCTTGCCTTAGGTGCTTCACCCTATGCTGTTACCCTACTCTATGTAGCCTTGGCTGGAGTTTATGTGTACGGCGTTTACAAATGGTATCAGAAAGGTCCTGTTCGTATTGAGAAGAGTGGCTTCAACCGATTTATTTGGCTTCCTGCCTTGGTTTGGTTCTTATCTCTGGTTGTCCAATTTTTCTTGCCAAATGATCCTTCAGTAAATCAACAAATGGCGACAGACTTGACCTTGTCTCAACCACTTTTCTCATTCTTTGCTGTCGTTATTTTTGCTCCTTTGACGGAAGAACTTATCTTTAGAGGGATGTTAGCACGCTACCTCTTTCCTAAGCAGGACAATAGCAAACAAACTCTGATTTTTCTTCTGGTATCAAGTGTTCTGTTTGCCTTGATTCATTTCCCAGGTGATGTGCAACAATTTTTTGTCTATTTTAGCCTTGGTTTTAGTTTGGGCTTGGCTTATATTAGCAGAAAAGGTCTGGTCTATAGTATTTCTCTTCACGCTTTGAATAATTTAATCGGCTTTTTGATGATACTCATGCTATAATAGAGTCAGGAGGTCACATGAAACGAGTAATTTTATTAGCAGTGATTCAAGCAGTCGTTCTATTTTTCATCATTGGAGCGTTAGCTTATGCTTTCAAGGGAGATTTCTTCTACAACTATCTAGCAGTTGTCTTTGCCCCTATTGCAGGTGTCTTGCGCTTTGGGACAGCTTACACAACGGAAATTGTCTTGCCTCGAAAGGCAGCCGAAATTGCTGAAAAGCGTAAAGCAGGCAACAATTCAAAATAAAAGAGTCCGGTGAACTTCATCGGATTTTTGTATGGACGTCAATTTTTAGAGTCTTCACTTGATTTTTAAAGACTGGCAAACTTTTCTGATGATTTTCATGAAGAGCCTGCGCTTTTATGGTAAAATAGTAACAGAATAAAAGAGGAGAGAAAACATGAAACGTAGTATGTATGCTGGTCGTGTTCGTGAGGAACACATCGGACAAGAAATGACCTTGAAAGGATGGGTTGGTCGTCGTCGTGACCTTGGTGGTTTGATCTTTATCGACCTTCGTGACCGTGAAGGAATCATGCAGTTGGTTATCAACCCTGAAAAAGTTTCTGCAGAGGTTATGGCAACAGCTGAAAGCCTTCGTAGCGAATTTGTTATCGAGGTGACTGGACAGGTCGCTGCGCGTGAGCAAGCCAATGATAAGTTGCCAACTGGTGCAGTTGAGTTAAACGTGACAGCTCTGACAGTGTTGAATACAGCTAAGACAACCCCATTTGAGATTAAAGATGGCATTGAGGCCAATGATGATACACGTTTGCGTTACCGTTACCTTGACCTTCGCCGTCCAGAAATGCTGGAAAATCTTAAACTTCGTGCTAAGGTGACCCACTCTATCCGCAACTACTTGGATGAGTTGGAGTTTATCGACGTGGAGACACCATTTCTTTCTAAGTCAACGCCTGAAGGGGCGCGTGATTATTTGGTGCCATCTCGTGTTAATAAAGGGCATTTTTACGCGCTTCCTCAAAGTCCACAAATCACTAAGCAATTGTTGATGAATGCTGGTTTTGATCGTTACTACCAAATCGTCAAATGTTTCCGTGATGAAGACTTGCGTGGAGACCGCCAGCCTGAGTTTACCCAGGTCGACTTGGAAACGTCTTTCCTTACTGAGCAAGAAATCCAAGATATCACAGAAGGCTTGATTGCGCGTGTCATGAAGGAAACCAAAGGCATTGAAGTCACTCTGCCTTTCCCACATATGAAGTATGATGATGCGATGGCTCTTTATGGTTCTGATAAACCTGATACGCGTTTTGACATGTTGCTTCAGGACTTGACAGAAGTGGTCAAAGGTGTTGACTTCAAAGTCTTTTCAGAAGCACCTGCTGTAAAAGCAATTGTGGTCAAAGGCGCTGCGGACAACTATTCACGTAAAGACATCGACAAGATGACGGAAGTAGCCAAACAGTACGGTGCCAAAGGTCTTGCTTGGGTTAAGGTAGTTGATGGAGAATTAAACGGACCAGTTGCTAAGTTCTTGACTGGCATCCAAGCAGAATTGACAACAGCGCTTGCTCTTGAAGATAAGGACTTGGTTCTCTTTGTGGCGGATACGCTTGAAGTGGCCAATGCAACGCTCGGTGCCCTTCGTGGACGTATTGCCAAAGAGCTTGGCTTGATTGATAACGATAAATTCAACTTCCTTTGGGTAGTTGACTGGCCAATGTTTGAATGGTCTGAAGAAGAAGGCCGCTACATGAGTGCCCACCATCCATTCACACTTCCACAGGAAGAGACTGCTCACGAATTAGAAGGTGATTTGGCTAAGGTTCGTGCCATTGCTTACGATATTGTCTTGAACGGTTATGAGCTTGGTGGTGGTAGCCTTCGTATCAACCAAAAAGACCTTCAAGAACGCATGTTCAAGGCTCTTGGTTTCTCAGCCGAAGAAGCAAATGACCAGTTTGGTTTCCTTCTTGAAGCCATGGACTATGGTTTCCCACCACATGGTGGCTTGGCTATCGGACTTGACCGTTTTGTTATGTTGCTTGCTGGAGAAGAAAATATCCGTGAAGTCATTGCCTTCCCTAAGAACAACAAGGCAAGTGACCCAATGACACAAGCTCCTTCAACAGTAGCTCTCAAACAACTAGAGGAACTCAGCTTACAAGTAGAAGAAGATGAAACAAGCAAAACGAATTAAGCGGTGGCGCTATTATTTGCGTCGCTTTGCTCATCAGATAAAAATTTTACGTGTCTTACAAAGCATCTCTCGCGAAAAATATGATGAGAAAATTTCGGCCTCTCTGGTCTATGGATTTTTATCAGCAGTGGCGGTCAATTTCTTTTTCCAACCAGGACATGTGTATTCGAGTGGTGCGACAGGTCTGGCACAGATTATCTCTGCCTTGAGTAATCACTGGTTTGGTTTTCATATACCGATTTCACTAACCTTCTACGCCATTAATTTTCCTTTGATGGTCTTGGCTTGGTATCAGATTGGCCATAAGTTTACGATTTTTACCTTTATCACGGTATCTATGAGTTCCTTCTTTATCCAGTTCGTCCCTGTGGCGACCTTGACGGAGGATCCCATTATCAATGCCCTTTTTGGGGGTGTTGTCATGGGCTTGGGAATTGGTTTTGCTTTAAGAAACAATATCTCCAGTGGGGGGACGGATATCGTCAGCCTAACCATTCGCAAGAAAACGGGTAAGAATGTCGGTAGTATTTCTTTCTTGGTAAATGGGACTATCATGCTGATAGCAGGTTTGACCTTTGGCTGGAAATACGCCCTCTACTCTATGATTACCATCTTTGTCTCTAGCCGTGTGACAGATGCGGTCTTTACCAAGCAAAAACGCATGCAGGCCATGATTGTGACCAATCATCCAGAGAAGGTAATTGAAAAAATCCATAAAAAGTTGCACCGCGGAGCAACCATGATCCACGATGCAGAAGGAACTTATAATCACGAAAGAAAGGCAGTTTTAATCACTGTCATTACACGTGCAGAGTTTAATGAATTTAAACTCATTATGAAACAGGTGGACCCAGGTGCCTTTGTCTCTGTATCTGAGAATGTCCATATTTTGGGACGGTTCGTTGAAACAGATAATTAATGACCAAAAAAACCAGCTCGAGCTGGTTTTTATTTTTCAATAATTTTGTGGGCAATCAACTGACGGTAACAAATTTGCTTATTACTTTTAGCATCGTTGATAATCTGGAGAATAGTTTCAAAGGAAACACGACCAAGCTCCAAACTATTGATATCGACATAGGCTGCCAAGTTGAGCTTGGGATTGACTGAGTCGAAGCTGAGGACAGGGACATCCAGTTGGTGTTTTGCGATGTAATCACAGACCCCTGCAGCAAGGAGACTATCAATGGTAATAATAGCGTCAATATTTGGATCGTGTTTGAAGAGAAGTCTACTAAAGCGATAACCATTATCTTCAAGAAATTCAGTAGCAAAGTAAGTCAGATTAGTATCGAGAGGAAGTTGGTATTGTTTTAGAGCTAGCTCGTAACCTGTCAGACGGTCTTGTGTTACGAAGAGTCGCTTAGTACCTCCGATAAAGGCAATTCGCTTGCATCCTTTTTTGATGAAATACTCTGTCGCATCAAAACCAGCTTGGACATTGTCATTATCGACAAGTGGAATGAAGGGAGATAGAGATTTACCTAAGATAAGGAAAGGAAATTGCTCGTCTGCTACTAACTTAACCAAAGGGTCCTCTTCTTGGGCATAGAGGAAAATCAAACCATCTACACGCTTACCATAGACCATCTGAGAAATAGCTTTAAGACGCTCTTTGGCATCTTTACCTGTCGCGATCTGAATGGCGTAGTGGTTTTCAGAGGCGACTTGGGCGATACCACGGAGGACAGATGGGAAGAAAGGATTTTGATAGAAGGCGTCTGAGTCGTCAGGAAGCACCAAGCCGATAACTTGGGTATAGCTACTTACCAAACTACGAGCATTGAGGTTGGGGTGGTAATTGAGCTCCTTCATCGCCTTGCGAACGCGTTTTTTTGTTTCGTCGCTAATGGTTGATTTGTTTTGAATAACACGGGTTACGGTTGAAGGCGAAACACCAGCAGCCTTGGCCACGTCTTTAATCGTAACGGGCATAAAAATCTCCTATTTATGGTAATCTGGATCACGGAAATGCGTTTTATAAAAGATAGTGACCAGATAAAGGACAAAAAGAATGTTTTGTACAGTGATGAGGTTTGACATATTTTGGCCAAATAATCCCAAAATAAGCGTAATCAGAGTTGGCAATCCTAAACAGTTCAAGATAAAATGGTAGCACTCTTTAAAGGTTCTAAATGAAAAGAGGCGGGATTTCTTAGTGATATAAAGGAGAAGACTAGCCCCTAGAGAGACGATAAAGAAATTCAAACCAAAGAGGAAGCTTGCACCGAGAACTAGGAAGAGACTGATATAGACACGATTTTGTTGGTACCAGTCTTTAGAAATGGCTTGGGTCAAGCTGTCTTTGTTTTTGAAACTCTCAGTCTGAATCGCTCGGTAAGAGACACGGGTCAGTTCCTTACTTTCCTTGCTGATGACGAGCTCATTCGTATCGAAATGCAGTTGCAAGTCCTTAGGTAATTCCTTGCTTTGACTTGGACCGATTAAAAGAGAAGGGGCTTGACTAGCTGTTCCTGTATAAGTTAATTTACCATCAACAATTGCAGCATGCTCAGAGAGATCCTGGACAACCTCATCTGTCAATGGTTCATAGACATTATCGATAAAGGTTTCTAGCGGATAAGTCTCCTGAGAGCTGTTTTGAATGGCAATGGGTACCATAGACAAGCTGATAAGGAAGATACTGGTAAAGAGAAGTTGAAACCAGTTGAGTCCGAAACGTTTGGACAGGGGCTTACGAAATCCCCAAATACTTGAAAAATAGGAAAATGGATATGGAAGCATTTGTATCTTTCTAAAAGGTGTTTTCTATATGAGTATTATTATATAGAGAAATGTGCTTTATTTCAAGTCTAGGAGAAAAATTGCTTGTTGTAAGGGTATTACTTACAGTAACAATCGCTAATACTCAATGAAAATCAAAGAGCAAACTAGGAAACTAGCCGCAGGTTGCTCAAAGCACTGCTTTGAGGTTGTGGTTAGAACTGACGAAGTCAGTAACCGTACTACGGCAAGGTGAAGCTGACGTGGTTTGAAGAGATTCTCGAAGAGTATAAAATGAAAAAGGGTGGCGGGGATATATTATCCCTTGTCGCCACCACTTGTAAGTCCTGAAACAAAGTTCTTTTGTAGGAAGAAGAAGAGAATACAGATTGGAAGGGCGATGAGGATAGCACCTGCTGAGAAGTAGGCAATCTTCATGTTTTTCACATTGCTAACGAAGGTTTGGAGACCTACAGCAACAGTAAAGTATTCTTTCTCACGAAGCAAGAAACTAGAGAGGATATAGTCTCCAAAAGGTCCCATGAAGGCCCAGAGAGCTTGTACGGCAACCATTGGGCGAACAAGTGGAAGAACAATTTGCCAGAAGCGGCGGAAGTGTCCTGCACCGTCTAGTTTTGCAGATTCGTCTAGAGACATTGGCACTGTATCGAAGTAGCCCTTCATGAGCCAAGCATTCATCGGGATACCCCCACCAACATAAAGGAAGATGAGGAACCAGCTGTGGTTAAGGGCGTTCAACATAAGTGCCATAACGAAGAAGGCAGTCAAAGCGGCCATTGTTGGCACCATTTGGATAATCAAGAAGAAGACCAAACTTTGTTTACGAGCCAAGAAATTGTAACGGCTATAAGCATAACCAGCAAGTACGATAATACTTGTTTGAACAGCCATAGTAATTAAGGCGATAATCAAAGTGTTGAGGTACCAAGTACCGTACAAGGTTTCAGTGAAGAGACCTTTAAAGTTATCAAAATTGAGGTCGATATTAGTATCTAGTTTAAAGGCTGAGACGTTACCTGCTTTAAAGGCTGACATGATGGTAATCAAAAGTGGATAGATAATCACGATTGATAGGCCAATTAAGTAGAGGTAAGTAAGGGTTTGAGTCAGTCTACGTTTGAGTTTAATTGAGTTATTCATCTTAGACATCCTCCATATCAAATGCGTGTAGTTTCTTGAATGCGATCATAGAGATTGAGATGACAATGATAGAGATAATCAAGGTAACAGCTGCCGCCATTGAGTATTGAGGAGATGTACCTGTTGTCAAACGGTAGATCCATGAGATCAAGATATCTGTTGAACCAGCTCCCCCTCCGACACTACCAGGACCTCCACCATTGAAGAGGTACATGATAGAGAAGTTGTTAAAGTTGAAGGTGTATTGGCTAATCAAAGTAGGTGCCGCAACAGCCAAGATCATTGGGAAAGTGATGTTGCGGAATTTTTGCCAAGCATTGGCACCGTCAATATAAGCTGCTTCATAAAGGTCGTTAGGAATAGATTGCAAGATACCCAAAGTCAAAACGTAGATATATGGGAATCCAAGCCAACCTTGCATCATAATCAAGGCAACCTTAGTCCAAGTAGGGTCTGTTTTCCAAGGGATAAGAGCCCCATCAAGGAAAGGAAGGAATTTAGCAAAGATCGGCAAGACTTGAGTGTTGATAGCACCGACACTATCATTAAACATATTTGAGAATGTCAAGATAGTGATGAAGGCTGGGACAGCCCAAGGAAGAAGGAAAATAACACCGAAGATGCGTTTTCCTTTGATAAATGGTTGGTTAGCAATGATAGCTGTGAAGATACCGATTACGATTTGTAAAGTAGAAGCTGCCAAAGCCCAGATGATAGTCCAAGAAAGAACGGCACCAAAGGCAGAACGGAAGGTACTCAAACTCCAGATATTCGTAAAGTTAGTCAAACCAACCCAGTCCAACAATTTGTTTGGTGGCAAGTGTTGGAAGTCGTAGTTAGTAAAGGCGATCATCAAGGTTACGATAACTGGGAAGATAATCGCAAAAGTCATTGCAATATAAGATGGAATGATCAAGAGGTAAGGGAAACCATTTTCATAGATTCCTTTGACCATTTCTTTAAAGGTAAGTGCTACTGGAATACCATTGTTAATGTGTTTAGCAGTTGTATGTGCATCTTTGATATTTGCGAAATAAAAGAGTACATAAACAACTACAAAGATTAAATGGAAGGCACCACGAATCAGCATGAAGAGGGAATTATCACGACCTGGCTTGTCACCAAGAGTGATGAGGTTGCTCAATTCAGGGGCTGCAAGTGCTAGGAAATAAAGGACAAATACGATGGTTACACCAAGGAAGATAAAACCTTTGGCTTTTTGTTTATTGTAAATCTGTCCTAACCCAGGAATGATAGACAGCAGGGCTGCTTTACTAGGTTGTTGCTTTTCCATAATAACTCCTTTCATAGGATACTGGTTTCTAATCAAAACCTAAACTATATATGTTTTTTATTGATAAATTCAAAGGGGGATTTGAATTCCACCCCCCTTGAACAAATTTTTTATTCACCAAATTTTTGTTTGATTGTTTCTTTGATCAATGTTACAGCATCGTTTGCAGCTGTTTTAGCATCTTTCTTACCACTTACAGCTTCAAACAACATTGTTTTAGCTGGGTCCCAAACAGCTGACATTTGAGAGATATTTGGCATTGGTTGAGCGTTCTTGAACTGTTTGATAACAGCTGTTGTCAACTCATCGTTTTTACCTTCAGCGTATGAACGAGCTTCAGTGTTAGCTGGGATTTCGTTAGTTGTATCGTAGAAGGCTTTTTGTTCTTCAGTTGAAACAAGGAAGTCTACAAATTTTTGAGCAGCTTCAAGGTTCTTAGTGCTTGATGGGATGATCCAAGCTTTACCACCACCGAATGCAGCATATTCTTTTCCGTTTGGAAGAGTTGGGATAGTTGCAACACCGTAGTTTACTTTAGCGTCTTTGAAGGCTTTAGCTTTCCAAGGTCCGTCAATGATAGCAGCTGTTTTACCTTCTTGGAATTGAGTTTGGATTAGGTTTCCAGCTCCTTCAGTATCTTGCATACCTTTAGGCCATTTTTCATACCAAGATTTAGCATAGTTGATACCTGCGATAGAACCGTCGTTTGCAAGACCGATGTCTTTAGAGTCTTTACCGTTTTGTCCGAATACGTAACCGCCGTTACCAGCAAGAAGTCCGTATGCAAAGTAGAAGTTTGTCCAGTCAGCTAGGAAAGCAGAAGTTTTTCCATCTTCTCCAGCGAATGCGTATTTGCTATCTTTAGCAAGGTTTTCCAAGTCAGCAAATGTTTTTGGAGCTTCTTTTACCAAGTCTTTGTTGTAGTACATAACAAGTGACTCGATAACGGCAGGAGCACCGTAAACTTTACCGTCAGCAGCTGTTACAAGAGATTTAGTTTTATCATCTGTTTTAGCGCCGTCGCTCAATTTAACTTCTGAAAGTTGGCCGTCAGTACCAAGGCTACCTACACGGTCGTATGGTGCCATCATAACGTCAGCAGCTTTACCAGATTGGTTATCTAGAGAAAGGTTGTCAAGACCACCCATTTGGTCTCCGGTTTTGATAGTCACTTTTACGCCAGCTTCTTTTTCGTAAGCTTTTGCAGCTGATTCAGCAAAAGCTTTGTATTGGTCTTCAACGTAAAGAGTGATTTCTTTCGCTTCAGATGAACCAGCATCAGCAGCTTTTTCAGCAGGTTTGCTTCCGCAAGCTACCAAAAGCAAGCTAGCAAGTGTAGCAGTTCCAAGCACAGCAGCGCTCTTCATGAATTTAGATGACATAGTGTATTCCTCCTAAAGAATAACAAATTTTATAATGAGGAAACGCAAACGTTTTCCTTTATGGGACTAGTATAGCACAATCGGAAAGCGGTTGCAAGTGTTTTTTGTAAAAATTTTAAAAAAAAATTCACGAAAAGGGTAAGCGTTTTATTTGTTTATAATAGTAGAAAATCCCAAAAATCGGTTTTGTTTTAAATTTAAAAAAAGTTGGGAAAACGATTGCCTAATTTACAAATGGAAAGTAGAGAGGATTCTCACTTTATTTTTGCTTAATAAGATAAGTGAAAGCCTTATTCCTATTTTGTTTGCTTCCTGAAAGAATATATATACGAGTAAGAAGAAAAAATTTTTAAAAAATAATCAAAAAAGTTACTTAAAACCGCTTGCATTTATCAAGAAAATAAGCTATACTAGTAATAGCGCAAACGTTTGCGTTCATAAAAATGTAATATCTAACTATAAACACATGAGGTGCTTATTATGAAAAAACGTCAAAGTGGTGTGTTGATGCACATTTCTTCTCTTCCAGGAGCATACGGAATCGGATCATTTGGTAAAAGTGCTTACGACTTCGTTGATTTCTTGGTTCGCACAAAACAACGTTACTGGCAAATCCTTCCACTAGGAACAACTAGTTACGGAGACTCTCCTTACCAATCTTTCTCAGCCTTCGCAGGGAACACTCATTTTATCGATTTAGATATCTTGGTGGAACAAGGCTTGTTGCAAGCAAGTGACCTTGAAGGGGTTGACTTTGGTAGTGATGCGTCTGAAGTTGATTATGCGAAAATCTACTATGCACGTCGTCCTCTTTTAGAAAAAGCGGTAAAACGTTTCTTGGAAGTGGGAGATGTTAAAGATTTTGAGAAATTTGCTCAAGACAACCAATCATGGCTTGAACTCTTTGCAGAGTATATGGCTATCAAAGAGCATTTTGACAATCTTGCTTGGACTGAATGGCCAGATGCAGATGCTCGTGCTCGTAAAGCTTCAGTACTTGAAAGCTACCGTGAGCAATTGGCAGACAAGTTGGTTTACCACCGTGTGACTCAATATTTCTTCTTCCAACAATGGTTGAAATTGAAAGCTTACGCTAACGACAACCACATCGAAATCGTTGGGGACATGCCAATCTACGTAGCGGAAGATTCAAGCGATATGTGGGCAAATCCACATCTCTTCAAGACAGATGTCAACGGTAAGGCTACTTGCATCGCAGGATGCCCGCCAGATGAGTTTTCTGCAACTGGTCAGCTTTGGGGTAACCCAATCTATGACTGGGAAGCAATGGACAAAGACGGTTACAAATGGTGGATTGAACGCTTGCGTGAAAGCTTCAAAATCTACGACATCGTTCGTATCGACCACTTCCGTGGCTTCGAATCTTACTGGGAAATCCCTGCTGGTTCTGATACAGCAGCACCTGGTGAGTGGGTGAAAGGTCCTGGCTACAAGCTTTTTGCAGCTGTTAAGGAAGAACTTGGTGAGTTAAACATCATCGCAGAAGACCTTGGTTTCATGACAGACGAAGTTATCGAATTGCGTGAACGTACTGGCTTCCCAGGAATGAAGATTCTTCAATTTGCCTTCAACCCAGAAGACGAAAGCATCGATAGCCCACACTTGGCACCTGCTAACTCAGTTATGTACACAGGAACACACGATAACAATACGGTCCTTGGTTGGTACCGTAACGAGATCGATGATGCGACTCGTGAATACATGGCTCGCTACACTAACCGTAAAGAATACGAAACAGTGCCACATGCTATGCTTCGTACAGTCTTTTCATCAGTTAGCTTCATGGCAATCGCAACTATGCAAGATTTGCTAGAATTGGATGAGGCAGCTCGTATGAACTTCCCATCTACTCTTGGTGGAAACTGGTCTTGGCGTATGACTGAAGATCAATTGACACCAGTTGTCGAGGAAGGCTTGCTTGACTTGACAACAATCTATCGCCGAATCAATGAAAATTTGGTAGAATTAAAGAAATAATACAATATCAGGAGACACCTTAAACATGTTATCACTACAAGAATTTGTACAAAATCGTTACAATAAAACCATTGCAGAATGTAGCAATGAAGAGCTTTACCTGGCTCTTCTTAACTACAGCAAGCTTGCAAGTAGTCAAAAACCAGTTAACACTGGTAAGAAAAAAGTTTACTACATCTCAGCTGAGTTCTTGATTGGTAAACTTTTGTCAAACAACTTGATCAACCTTGGTCTTTACGACGATGTTAAAAAAGAACTTGCAGCTGCAGGTAAAGACTTGATTGAAGTTGAAGAAGTTGAATTGGAACCATCTCTTGGTAATGGTGGTTTGGGACGTTTGGCTGCCTGCTTTATCGATTCAATTGCTACTCTTGGTTTGAACGGTGACGGTGTTGGTCTTAACTACCACTACGGTCTTTTCCAACAAGTTCTTAAAAACAACCAACAAGAAACAATTCCAAATGCATGGTTGACAGAGCAAAACTGGTTGGTTCGCTCAAGCCGTAGCTACCAAGTGCCATTTGCTCACTTCACATTGACATCAACTCTTTACGATATCGATGTGCCTGGTTACAAGACAGAAACGAAGAACCGCTTGCGTTTGTTTGACTTGGATTCAGTTGATTCTTCAATCATTAAAGACGGTATCAACTTTGACAAGACAGATATCGCTCGCAACTTGACTCTTTTCCTTTACCCAGATGATAGTGACCGTCAAGGTGAATTGCTCCGTATCTTCCAACAATACTTCATGGTTTCAAACGGTGCGCAATTGATCATCGACGAAGCAATCGAAAAAGGAAGCAACTTGCATGACCTTGCTGACTACGCAGTTGTCCAAATCAACGATACTCACCCATCAATGGTTATTCCTGAATTGATCCGTCTTTTGACTGCACGTGGTATTGAACTTGACGAAGCAATCTCAATCGTTCGTAACATGACTGCCTACACTAACCACACAATCCTTGCTGAAGCTCTTGAAAAATGGCCTCTTGAATTCTTGCAAGAAGTGGTTCCTCACTTGGTACCAATCATCGAAGAATTGGACCGTCGCGTGAAAGCAGAATACAAAGATCCAGCTGTTCAAATTATCGATGAGAGCGGACGTGTTCACATGGCTCACATGGATATCCACTACGGATACAGTGTTAACGGAGTAGCGGCACTTCATACTGAAATCTTGAAGAACTCTGAGTTGAAAGCTTTCTACGACCTTTACCCAGAAAAATTCAACAACAAAACAAACGGTATCACTTTCCGTCGTTGGCTCATGCATGCTAACCCAAGACTATCTCACTACTTGGATGAGATTCTTGGAGAAGGTTGGCACCATGAAGCAGATGAACTTGAAAAACTTTTGTCTTATGAAGACAAAGCAGCTGTCAAAGAAAAATTGGAAAGCATCAAGGCTCACAACAAACGTAAATTGGCTCGTCACTTGAAAGAACACCAAGGTGTGGAAATCAATCCAAACTCTATCTTTGATATCCAAATCAAACGTCTTCACGAGTATAAACGCCAACAAATGAACGCCTTGTACGTGATCCACAAATACCTTGACATCAAAGCTGGTAACATTCCTGCTCGTCCAATCACAATCTTCTTTGGTGGTAAAGCAGCTCCAGCCTACACAATCGCTCAAGATATCATCCACTTGATTCTTTGCATGTCAGAAGTTATTGCTAACGATCCAGCAGTAGCTCCACACTTGCAAGTAGTTATGGTTGAAAACTACAACGTTACTGCAGCAAGCTTCCTTATCCCAGCATGTGATATCTCAGAACAAATCTCACTTGCTTCTAAAGAAGCTTCAGGTACTGGTAACATGAAATTCATGTTGAACGGAGCTTTGACTCTTGGTACTATGGATGGTGCTAACGTGGAAATCGCTGAGTTGGTTGGTGACGAAAACATCTACATCTTTGGTGAAGATTCAGAAACTGTTATTGACCTTTACGCAAAAGCAGCTTACAAATCAAGCGAATTCTACGCTCGTGAAGCTATCAAACCATTGGTTGACTTCATCGTTAGCGATGCAGTTCTTGCAGCTGGAAACAAAGAGCGTTTGGAACGTCTTTACAATGAATTGATCAACAAAGACTGGTTCATGACTCTTCTTGACTTGGAAGACTACATCAAAGTCAAAGAGCAAATGTTGGCTGACTACGAAGACCGTGACGCATGGTTGGATAAAGTTATCGTTAACATTTCTAAAGCAGGATTCTTCTCATCTGACCGTACAATCGCTCAGTATAACGAAGATATCTGGCACTTGAACTAATACTCTTCGAAAATCAAATTCAAACCACGTCAGCGTTATCTGCAACCTCAAAGCAGTGCTTTGAGCAACCTGCGGCTAGCTTCCTAGTTTGCTCTTTGATTTTCATTGAGTATAAGATACAAATTCATACTAATACATTTTGTAAAAAAGCGAGTTTCGATTGAAATTCGCTTTTTTTTTGAATGCTGTGGATTTGGATCAATTTTGTCTAAAAATAGGGAGATCCTAGATACAGTGAAGGTTTAGAAATGCTGGTTTTTACTGTCTTTCATCCTTTTGTTTCTTCGCAGTTGATTACCTCATATCCCTTGTATTCGCTTAC